>JBBQFE010000053.1:0-10521 GCA_038321605.1 Mycobacteriales bacterium
GGCCGGCGACGAATCCGAAGTTGATCCGCTGCACCCCGCCGTCGAGGATGTTCATGATGAACAGGTGCCCGAGCACCAGCACAACCAGCAGGATGCCCGAGACGCGCATGAACAGCCACGCGTACAGCTCGGTGTTGGTGCGGCTGCCACTGCGGCGCTGGGTGGTGCGCGGGGCGACGATGTCAGGTGTCTGGGTGCTCATGGTTAGTTGCTCCCGAACAGGGCTTCGAAGGAGTGCTTGAACATGAAGAACGCTCCGGGAACCATCACCACAACCCAGATGGCCACGATCGTCCAGAGCATCTGCCGCTGCAGCCTGGGTCCGCGTGACCAGAAGTCGATCGCGATGATCCGCAGGCCGTTGAGCGCGTGGTAGAGCACGGCGCCGACGAGCCCGATCTCCATCAGGTTGACGAACGGGTTCTTGTAGGTGCTGATCACCTTGTCGTAGGAGTCGGGGGAGACCCGGACCAGGGCGGTGTCCAGCACGTGTGCGAAGAGGAAGAAGAACGTCAGGACGCCGGTGATGCGGTGGGCGACCCAGGACCACATTCCTTCGCGGCCCCGGTAGAGCGTGCCGCCGAACCGGGCGCCGGACCTGCCCTTGGCGGGACCGGTCGGCGAGCTGTTGCCGGTGCCTGCACGTGGCTCGGTCGAAGTGCTCACACTTGCTCCTTCACTGTCCACCGGCCCCCGGCCACCACGCCGGCTCCAGTGCCTGCTCACATTCGGGTCGTACCACTCATAGTGCCTGTCTCACAGCCTGACCGTGGCCCGCGAAGCGCACACCCGGAAGGGGATAATTGCGCATACACGAGCCGAAGTGAGCCTAGTCGGCGAACCAGTTGGTGCCGAGGATGCGGCGCCAGATGTGACCAGTCGGACAGCTCCGCGAGACCAGGTCTGACAGAGCTGTGACAGGTCTGCGCGGGCCTTCGGCCGACCCAGCGAGCATGGCCTAGCGGGCCACCCGTCATGGGCGGAAGTTGCCGATGCGTCAACCGGTCAACGTCGTAGAGTCGCCGAATGGGCTGCGCGCCCGGGTCAGCCCGGCGATGACGCACAACAATCGGATGACAAACCAGGCCGCCGTTTCAGAGCCGTCACATTGGGGCGATAACGTTCCACGCGATCGGAGGCAGATCGCCTCTGCGACACAAACTGCATCACACTTCACTGAGGGAGACGGTCTTGCTTCAACTGCAGAGATCTCATCGGACGGCCGTAATCGCGTGCGCGGCGGCGGCGGCACTGCTGCTGGGCGCCTGTGGCTCGAAGAAATCAAGCACCCCGGCCGCCTCGGGTGGCTCGGCGAGTTCCGGCACGAGCACCAGCGCCGCGGCCGCCAGTTACACCGCCTGCATGGTGACCGACACCGGCGGCATCGACGACAAGTCCTTCAACGCCGCCGCCTGGCAGGGCATGCAGGCAGCCCAGTCGGCCGGCAAGGCCAAGGTCAGCTACGTCCAGTCCAAGACCGAGACCGACTACGCCACCAACATCAAGTCCCTGCAGACCCAGGGCTGCAAGCTCATCGTGACCGTGGGTGGCCTGATGGGCGACGCCACCGTCGCCGCAGCCAAGGCATCGCCGGACCAGCACTTCGTCGAGGTCGACTCCGCGGGTAACGGCACCAACCTGCAGGGCCTGCAGTTCAACACCGCCCAGGCCGGTTTCCTCGGTGGCTACCTGGCCGCCGGTTACTCCAAGACCGGCAAGGTGGCGACCTATGGTGGTCTGCCGATCCCGCCGGTGACCATCTACATGGACGGTTTCCAGGAGGGCATCACCTACTACAACAAGCAGAAGGGCAAGAACGTCCAGCTGCTCGGTTGGGACGAGGCCACCCAGAAGGGCAGCTTCGCATCGTCGTTCACCGACCAGAACAAGGGCCAGCAGTTGGCCAACAACTTCATCGCCCAGGGCGCCGACGTGATCTTCCCGGTCGCCGGCGGCACCGGTCTGGGTAGTGCGGCCGTGGCCAAGTCCACCAGCAAGGCAGTGGTCATCTGGGTCGACACCGACGGTTTCGTCTCGGCGTCGCAGTACGGCAGCGTCTTCCTGACCACGGTCGAGAAGAACATCGCCGATGCCGTGCAGAAGGCCGTCGAGGACGGCTCCGCGGGTACCTACGCCACCACCGACTACGTCGGCACGCTCACCAACAAGGGCGTCGGGCTCGCCGACTTCCACGACTTCAAGGACAAGGTGGATGCCACCCTGCAGTCGGAGCTGACCCAGGTCGCCTCCGACATCGAGTCGGGCAAGATCACGATCACGTCGAAGTCGCAGCCCAAGTAACTCAACACCCCGACGCCGCTCTGACGCCGCTCTGACCGGTCAGGTCCGGTCAGGGCCGGTCAGGGCCGGTCAGGGTCGGCAGAGGTTGTCAGAGTTCGCCAGAGGTTTGTCAGCACGCAGGCGCTGTGCCGGTTGTCCGACCGGCACAGCGCCTGCTGTTTGGGCCGCGGACTAGGGTCGCGGCACCGGTTCAGACGTGCAGATGAGGAGCAGTCGAGATGAAACTCGAGCTTCAGGGCATCACCAAGCGGTTCGGCTCGTTGGTCGCCAACGACTCGATCGATCTCACCGTGCAGTCCGGTGAGATCCACGCCCTGCTCGGCGAGAACGGCGCCGGCAAGTCCACCCTGATGAACGTGCTCTACGGGCTCTACCAGCCCGACGAGGGCGCCATCGTCATCGACGGGCAGCCGGTGACGTTCGCAGGCCCTGGTGACGCGCTGAGCGCCGGCATCGGCATGGTCCACCAACACTTCATGCTCATTCCGGTGTTCACCGTCGCCGAGAACGTGATGCTCGGCAACGAGTGGACGTCCGGGCCGCTCGGTCGACTGGATCGCAAGACCGCTCGCGCGAAGGTCCGGGAGCTTTCCGAGCGTTACGGATTGGCAGTCGACCCCGATGCCCTGGTCGGTGACCTGCCGGTCGGTGTCCAGCAGCGGGTGGAGATCCTCAAGGCGCTGCTCGGCGATGCCAGCGTCCTGATCCTGGACGAGCCCACCGCCGTCCTCACCCCGCAGGAGATCGACGAGCTCATCCGGGTGATGACCGAGCTTCGGGCGGCTGGTAAGTCGATCGTGTTCATCACCCACAAGCTCCGTGAGGTGAAGGCGATCGCGGACCGGATCACCGTCATCCGGCGCGGTCGGGTGGTGGGTGGCGCCGAGCCCGGATCGACCGAGGCCGAATTGGCGAGCCTGATGGTCGGCCGTGCGGTGAGCCTGGTGATCGATCGGCCGCCGGCACATCCCGGAGAAGTGGCCCTCACCCTGCAGGACGTGGTGATCGCCGACGACCGCGGACACCGGACCGTCGACGGCATCAGCCTGTCGGTCCGCTCCGGTGAGATCGTCGCGCTGGCGGGCGTGCAGGGCAACGGCCAGGAGGAGCTCGTCGAGGCGCTGCTGGGGTTGCGGCTTCCGACCGCCGGCTCTATCCAGTTGCTGGGCGAGGACATCGTCGGCAGGAGCGTCGATGACATCCTGCACTCCGGGGTGGGCTTCGTCCCTGAGGACCGGCAGCACGACGGACTGGTCGGCCCGTTCTCGGTCGCTGAGAACCTGGTGCTGGACCTCTACGCCCACGCCCCCTTCTCCAAGGGACTCTCGCTGGATCTGGCCAAGGTGGACGAGAACGCCCGGCAGCGGGTCGAGGAGTTCGACATCCGGACCCCGGGCATCACGACGCCCGGCGGAAACCTGTCCGGCGGCAACCAGCAGAAGCTGGTCATCGCGCGCGAGATGTCGCGACCGTTGAAGGTGTTCATCGCCTCCCAACCGACCCGCGGGGTGGACGTGGGAGCGCAGGAGTTCATCCACAAGCGGATCGTGCAGGAACGCGACCGGGGCACGGCGGTGGTCATCGTATCCACCGAGTTGGACGAGGTGCTCGGCCTGGCCGACCGGATCGTCGTGCTGTACCGAGGCAGGATCATCGGTGAGCTGCCGGGCGGGGCGTCCCGCGACGAGGTCGGCCTGATGATGGCCGGTGTGCCGGCTGATCAGGCCCATGCGCAGGCCGAGCAGAGCCCGTCCGTGCTGGCAGAGATAGATCAGCGGATCGACAGCGAGGTAGAGAAATGACCGCCGTCGCGGCCCCCGTCAAGCCCGAACCGGCTGCGCCGGCCGAACAGCCGACCTCCCGGTGGACGGACAGCCTGCTGCTGACCGCCCTGTCGGTGCTGGTGGCCCTGCTCATCGGCGGCCTGATGATCGTGTTCTCCGACGATCAGGTGCGCACCGATCTGGGCTACTTCTTCCAGTCGCCCGGCGACTTCTTCACCGACGCGTACTACACTCTGCGCGACGCCTACATCGCGCTGTTCGAAGGGGCGATCTTCGATCCGAGTCACGCCTCCACGCTGAACGACGCGCTCAGCCCGATCATGGGCTCCATCTACACCGCCACGCCGCTCATCCTCGGTGGCCTGGCGGTGGCGATCGCCTTCCGGGCGGGCCTGTTCAACATCGGCGGCGAGGGCCAGGTCATCGCCGGCGCCTTCGCCTCGGGCTACGTCGGGTTCATCGTGTCGCTGCCACCGGTGCTGCACCTGATCCTGGCCATCGTCGCCGGCATCGCCGGTGGCGCCTTCTGGGGCTTCATCGCCGGCTACCTGAAGGCGCGGGCCGGCGCGCACGAGGTCATCACGACCATCATGCTCAACTACGTGGCCCGGTTCGGGCTGCTGTACCTGCTGGCGCGCCCCTCGATCGTTGCGCCCAACAACCCCCAGGCCAGCAAGTC
Organism: Mycobacteriales bacterium; assembly: GCA_038321605.1. Classification (GTDB taxonomy): domain Bacteria; phylum Actinomycetota; class Actinomycetes; order Mycobacteriales; family Jatrophihabitantaceae; genus Jatrophihabitans_A. The sequence continues at coordinate 4,765 of JBBQFE010000053.1, forward strand.
CATCCACGGCACTGCGCGGTTGCCGCACCTGTTCGGAGCAGACCTGCGGGTCGACCTGGGAATCCTGCTCGCGCTCGCTGCCGCAGCCACACTGTCCTGGACGCTGGTGCGCAGCACCCTCGGCTTCCAGATGCGTGCCGTGGGCGCCAACCCCGCAGCCTCCCGCACCGCCGGCATGAGTGTCGGCGGCGTCACCATGATGGCGATGGCCATCGCCGGCGGCCTGGCGGGACTGGCCGGGACGACCCTGTCACTGGGCGGCGCCACGTCGTACTCGGTGACGCCCAACATCTCGTCCAACATCGGTTTCGACGCGATCACCGTGGCGCTGCTGGGTCGCAGCCGACCCTGGGGCGTGGTGGCTGCCGGGCTGCTGTTCGGTGCGCTGCGCCAGGGTGGTGCGCAGATGCAGGCCACCCCCGGGGTGCAGGCCCCGATCGACATCATCACGGTCGTCCAGGCGCTCATCGTGATCTTCATCGCGGCTCCGAAACTCGTGCAGGCGGTGTTCCGGCTGCAGCGGCTGGGCCGGTCGGCGCTGAACACGGCCACCACCAACCTCGCCGTCACCGTGGACAACAACCGGGTGCCGCGGGTCGCTCGCCACATCAGCTCGGGCGCGATCATGTCGCTGCTGGGCATCCTCGCGTTGTGGCTGCTGGCCTTCTCGGCACGCGCCAAGGGCACCGCGCATTTCCAGTTCTCGGTACAGCCGACCAGGTTCGACCTCGGCTCCTGGGGCCCGACGGCCCGACCGGTTGTGCTGATCCTGAGCGTGCTGGTGATCGCCGCCGGTGTTGCCCGGCTGACCCAGCGGGTGGCGGCGAAATGGTGCTCGGCAGTGGGCATCGTCGCGTTGGTGCTGGCGGTCATCGTGTGGTCGGTGGCGGGCTCGGCAAGCGGACTGAACGTGGTGTCGTTGCTGCAGGGTTCGGTGTTCCTGGCCGTCCCGCTGACCCTGGGCGCGCTCGCGGGCGTCATCGGCGAGCGATCCGGCGTGGTCAACGTCGCGATCGAGGGCCAGTTGCTGATGGGTGCCTTCGTCACCGCGGTGGTGGCCAGCGTGGCGGGCAGCATCTGGCTGGGCGTGCTGGGTGGCATGATCGCCGGCCTGGCGCTGGGCGCGGTGCTGGCGGTGCTGGCCATCCGCTACCTGGTCGATCAGGTGATCATCGGGGTCGTGCTCAACGTCTTCGCGCTGGGCCTCACGAGCTTCCTGTTCAACAAGCTGCTGTCACCGCACGCCACCCAGTTCAACGAGCCCGGCTACTTCAAGATCTTCACGATCCCGGTGCTCGGAGACATCCCTGTGCTGGGTTCGGTGTTCTTCTCCGGCACCATCTTTCTGTACGCCACGTACGTGTTGGTGGCTGCGGTCCACTACGGCTTGTTCCACACCCGGTGGGGCCTTCGCCTGCGCTCGGTTGGTGAGCACCCGAAGGCTGCTGACACCGTGGGCATCAACGTGAATCGGACCCGGTTCCGGGCCGTCCTGCTGGCCGGTTTGATCGCCGGGCTGGGTGGCGCGTTCCTGGTCATCGGCGCGGGATCGCTGGGCACCTTCTCGTTGAACATGTCCAACGGCAAGGGATTCATCGCGCTGGCCGCGGTGATCTTCGGGCGGTGGAGCCCGAAGGGCGCGGTACTGGCCGCGCTGCTGTTCGGGTTCGCCGATCAGTTGCAGGCGTTGCTCGCCCAGGCCGGCGCACCGATCGACCCGAGCCTGTTGCTGATGCTGCCCTACCTGGCGACCTTGTTGGCGGTGGCCGGCTTCGTGGGCAGGGTGCGGCCGCCGGCCGCAGACGGTCAGGCGTACTCACCGGGCTGATCGGCCGCTCGCTTCGTCGAGCCACCGCGCGGCCAACGTCACCCATTCAGCAACAGGAGGTTCGCATGACCGGTCCGATCGACTGGGATGTGCTGCGCGCGCAGGCAAGATCGGCCATGCATCGGGCCTACGCGCCGTACTCGGCGTACCCGGTCGGGGCGGCGGCGCTGGTGGACGACGGACGAATCGTGGCCGGCTGCAACGTCGAGAACGCCTCGTACGGCCTGACCCTGTGTGCTGAGTGCGGACTGGTGTCGAGCCTGCACGCCTCCGGTGGTGGCCGGCTGGTGGCTTTCGCCTGTGTGGACAAGCAAGAAGCCGTACTCATGCCCTGCGGTCGCTGCCGTCAACTGCTGTGGGAGCACGCGGCTCCGGGGATGCTGGTCGATACCGCCGACGGCCCGATCCCGCTGGCAGAACTGCTGCCGCGGGCGTTCGGGCGCGATGATCTGCTGTGACCTGGAGCGGTGAGGGTCCTCGGGACCTCTTGTTCGACTGACGTGTTCAGGCTCGATTCGGGTCACTAAGGTAGGGATGATCATGAACCAGGCAGGCACTGAAATCTCCGAACCCTTCGACGCCGTCAGCGTGATCCGCGCCAAGCGTGACCGGCTCCGCATCCCCGACGACGAGATCGACTGGGTGATCGACGCCTACACCCGGGGCGTGGTCGCCGACGAGCAGATGTCCGCGCTGGCGATGGCGATCCTGCTCAACGGCATGGAACCGGCGGAGTTGTCCCGGTGGACCGATGCCATGATCGCGTCCGGCGAGAGGCTGGACCTGTCCGCCGTCACCAAGCCCACCACCGACAAGCACTCGACCGGCGGCGTCGGCGACAAGATCACGCTGCCGCTGGCGCCGCTGGTGGCCTGCCTCGGTGCCGCCGTCCCGCAGCTTTCAGGTCGAGGGCTCGGGCACACCGGCGGCACGCTGGACAAGCTGGAGTCGATCCCTGGCTGGCGTGCGACGGTGTCCAACGCCGACTTCGTGCGGCAACTCAACGAGGTCGGCGCGGTCATCTGCGCTGCCGGGGACGGGTTGGCGCCGGCGGACAAGAAGCTCTACGCGCTGCGTGATGTCACCGCGACGGTCGAGGCGATACCGCTGATAGCCAGCTCGATCATGAGCAAGAAGATCGCCGAGGGTGCCTCAGCCCTGGTGCTCGATGTGAAGGTCGGCACCGGCGCCTTCATGAAGACCGCAGCGGACGCCCGCGAGCTGGCCAACACCATGGTGGCGCTGGGAACCGCCGCCGGCACGCACACCGTCGCCCTGCTCACCGACATGAACACCCCGCTCGGCCTGACCGCCGGCAACGCCCTCGAAGTGGCCGAGTCGGTGCAGGTCCTGGCCGGGGGTGGCCCGGCCGACATCATCGAACTGACCGTGGCCCTGGCCGTCGAGATGCTCGCCGGGGTGGGCATCACCGGGGTCGATCCGGCCGCGGCGCTGGCAGACGGTCGGGCGATGGACACCTGGCGGCGGATGATCCGGGCACAGGGCGGTGACCCGGACGCACCGTTGCCGGTGGCTGCTGAGAAGCATGTGGTGCTGGCTCCGGCGACCGGGATGCTCAGCCGGCTGGATGCCTACGCGGTCGGCGTGGCGGCCTGGCGGCTGGGAGCCGGCCGGGCGCGCAAGGAGGATCCGGTGTCGGCGGGAGCCGGTGTGGTCCTGCTGGCCAAGCCCGGCGACCAGGTCGTCGCCGGGCAGCCGCTGCTGGAGTTGCACGCAGATGACGACACCCGCTTCGGACGGGCGCTGCAGGCATTGGCGGACGGCTTCGACATCCAGCCCGCGCCGACCGGTGAGCCCGGATCACTGTCCGGTGGGTTCGTTGCCCCGCCGCTGATCATCGAGCGCATCACCGCCTGAGATGGACACGATCCCGTCCGATGCCCGTTGGGTGAGCATCGACGCCGACCGGATCACCAAGTGGATCGACGGGTTCGGCTCCCGGCACGGTGCCGTCGACACCGAGCTGGCCGACGATCGGGTGTTACTGCGCGCCGCGGACGGTTCACGCGCGTGGGTCGAGGTGCCGTACCCGCCGCTGGAGGTGGAGGGTGGGCGTCTGCTGACCTCGCTGGCCCTGCACGCGGCGCGGTCCCGCCGGGTGGGGGTGCTGTTGGTACGGCGCGGTGGTTATGCGGCAGGAGTCTTCGCCGGCCGTGAGCTCGTGGCGTCGAAGGTCGGGTCCAGTTACGTCCAGGGCACCACCCGGGCCGGCGGCTGGTCGCAGCAGCGTTATGCCCGCCGCCGGGACAATCAGGCCAAGGCTGCCTTCGGGTCCGCCGCGGACATCGCGGTCCGGATCCTGCTGCCCGAACTGGCGAACCTGCAGGCGCTGGTGCTCGGTGGCGACCGCGTTGCCTGTGACCACACGCTGGACGACCCTCGCCTCGCACAGCTACGCCAGTTACCCCGGGGCCCCTGGCTGGCTGTGCCCGATCCGCGCCTGAAGGTCCTGCTGGCCACGCCGGCACAGTTCTGCACCGTCCGGATCGCCATCCACCCCTGAGCCTTCGGGGGTTTGATATGCACCTGAGTCGCCATGGCGTTGTGGGTGCATGTCGAACTGGGTGGTGCGTGGGTGGTGCGGAGGTGGCTTGGGGTGGCCCGGGGGTTCGATATGCACCTGAGTCGCCATGGCGTTGTGGGTGCATATCGAACTGGGTGGTGCGGGGGTGGCTTGGGGTGGCCCGGGGGTTTGATATGCACTTGAGTCGCCATGGCGTTGTGGGTGCATATCGAACTGGGTGGTGCGGGGGGACCGGTGGTGCGGGGTGCATCGTGGACCAGCGAGGCCCCGGTGCCTGCCGCGACGTATGTCGATACGGTGTGCCCATGCCTGTTGAAGTGAATGTTGACACGATCCGTAGCGCACCGAAGGTTCTGCTCCACGAACATCTGGACGGCGGACTCCGCCCGGAGACGATCATCGAACTAGCCGGGACCATCGGCTACGACCGGCTGCCGAGCACCGATCCCGGCCAGCTACGCCAGTGGTTCTACGATGCCGCCAATTCCGGTTCCCTGGTCCGTTACCTCGAGACCTTCGCCCACACGGTCGCGGTGATGCAGACTCCTTCCGGTCTGCGCCGGGTGGCCAGCGAGAGTGTGCAGGATCTGGCGGAGGACGGGGTGGTGTACGCCGAGATCCGATGGGCACCGGAACAGCATGTCGGTGCGGGCCTGAGCCTGAACGAGGTCGTCGACGCAGTGCTGGCCGGTTTCGCCGACGGGGTAGCGCTGGCCGCAGCCAAGGGGCAGACCATCCGGGTCGGCGCGCTCGCCACCGCAATGCGGCATGCCGCCCGGTCCCGCGAGATCGCCGAACTGGCAGTGGCCTACCGGGACGCGGGGGTGGTCGGCTTCGACATCGCCGGCGCCGAGGCAGGGTTCCCGCCCACCCGCCACCTCGACGCGTTCGAGTACCTGCGCCGGGAGAACTACCACTTCACCATTCACGCCGGCGAGGCGTTCGGGCTGCCGTCCATCTGGGAGGCCATCCAATGGTGCGGCACCGACCGGCTAGGTCACGGGGTACGCATCGTCGACGACATCGAGGTGTCCGGCACCAGCCTCGAGGACCAGGTTGCCTCGGCGAAACTGGGACGCCTGGCGCAGTACGTGCGCGACAAGCGCATCCCGCTGGAGCTGTGCCCGTCCTCCAACATCCAGACCGGCGCCGCTCCGTCGATCGCGATGCACCCGATCGGACTGCTGCGGCGGTTGCACTTCAGGGTGACCGTCAACACCGACAACCGCCTGATGAGCGACACCTCCATGACCAAGGAGATGTCCTTACTGGTCGAGGCCTTCGGTTACGACTGGTCTGACCTGCAGTGGCTGACTGTCAACGCCATGAAGAGTGCCTTCATCGGCTTCGACGAGCGGCTGGCGATCATCAACGCGCAGATCAA
>JBBQFE010000054.1:0-10410 GCA_038321605.1 Mycobacteriales bacterium
GCGACGGGCCGATCCCTCCGCCGCCGTTCTGGGGCGGTTACCGCATCGAGGTGACCGAGATCGAGTTCTGGCAGGGCCGGCCCTTTCGGTTGCACGACCGGCTCCGCTTCCGCAAGCTGACCGCAGGTGAGACGGCACCGGGCCACAATGGTGGCATCGGGTCGGAGTGGATAGTCGAGCGGCTGGGTCCGTGATCGAAGCGTCTGACCCACTGAAAGAAGCAAGGAACCGGTGAGCGACACCCTGTCGGTGCCGGGTGGGCTGCGTGGCTGGCTCGGCCACCATGCGCTGGACACCCGCCCCCTGAGAATTCCCGCGTTCCGCCGGCAGATCATGGGTCAGGGCACCTCGTTCATCGGCTCGATGCTGACCCAGGTGGCCGTCCCGGTGCAGGTGTACGACCTGTCCCACTCGTCCTTGCAGGTGGGCCTGGTGGGACTCGTCGGCTTCGTCCCGCTGCTGATCTTCGGCCTCTACGGGGGTGCGATCGCCGACGTGGTTGACCGGCGGACGCTCTACCTGATCTCGTCGGTCGGGGTGTGGGCGGTCACCGTCGGGCTGTTCCTGCAGACGCTGGCCCAGCTCGGCAGCGTGCCACTGATCCTCGCGCTGATGGCGGTCCAGTCAGCGTTGTTCGGAGTGTCCTCGGCGGCACGGGGAGCGATCATTCCGCGGATCGTCGACAACGACCTGGTGCCGGCGGCGAACACGCTCACCTTCACCGTCGGCAACGTCGGGCAGGTGCTCGGACCGCTGATCGCCGGTGTGCTGGTCACCCGCAACCACGGCTTCGAATATGCCTACGGAACCGATGCGATCCTGTTCACCCTGGCCCTCTACGCTGCGGTCAGGCTGCCGCACATTCCGCCGGACGGGGGCGCCACCAAGGCCGGTTTTCGTTCTGTCTTCGAGGGATTGTCGTTCATCGCGGCCAGACCGGTGCTGCTGATGTCCTTCGGCGTGGACATCGTGGCGATGGTCTTCGCCATGCCACGCGCGCTGTACCCGCAGGTCGCGGCTGAGCGCTGGGGCGGCCAGGTGGGTCCGCTCTACGCGGCGATCGCGATCGGCGCGGTGGTCGCGGGGTTGTCCAGCGGCTGGATCGGTCGGGTCCGCCGCCAGGGCGTGGCGCTCACGGGAGCCATCGTCGGCTGGGGAATCTGCGTCGCTGCCTCGGGACTGGCGCATCAACTGTGGTTGGCCGTGGCGCTGCTGGCTGTCGCGGGTGCTGCCGACCTGGTCAGCGCGGTCTATCGGCAGACCATCCTGCAGACCTACGCACCGGATGAGATGCGCGGTCGGATGCAGGGTGTGTTCGTCGTGGTGGTGGCGGGCGGACCGAGGTTGGGAGACCTCCGAGCCGGTGCGACAGCGGCGGTCAGCACCGTGACCATCTCATGGGTCGGCGGCGGCCTGGTGTGCGTGGTGCTGGTCGTGATTGCCGCAATCGCGGTCAGGCCGTTCTGGCGCTACGACGCGAGCGCGACGCTGGAGCCGGTACCGCCGACCCGATAGCCTGGCCCCATGGCGATAACGGGTCGGTTGATCGAACTCAGTGCCGGCGACTATCGCGCGACGGTGGCCGAGATCGGCGCGGGTCTGGCGTCGCTGACGCACGCAGATCGGCCGCTCAGCTCACCGTGGCCGCCCGGTGTGCTGCCACCGATGTCCGGCGGCGCGGTGCTGATCCCGTGGCCGAACCGGATCCGTGACGGCGAGTACAGCTTCGACGGTCACGACTACCAGCTGCCGCTGAGTGAACCTGCCCAGCACAACGCCAGTCACGGGCTGGTGCGCTGGGTGCGCTGGCAGGTGAGCGAGCAGAGCCCGTCGGCCGTCACGTTCAGCCACGAACTGGTGGCCCAGACCGGCTACCCGTTCGAGCTCTCACTGCAGATTCGCCATAGCCTTGCTGCCGAATCCGGCCTGACAGTGCTGGTCACCGCGCGCAACGTCGGCGAGCACGCAGCTCCGTTCGGCGCGGGGTTCCACCCGTACCTCGACCTGGACGGGCTCGACCTCGATCACGCCGAAGTCGAGATTCCGGCTGCGACGATGCTGATGACCGACGAGCGCCAGATCCCCGTCCAGCACATCGGCGTGCATGGCACCCCGTACGAGCTGACGCCGCTGCGACCGCTGGGCACCCTGCGTCTCGACCACGGTTTCACCGACCTCACCGGGTCGAGGGCCACCGTGCGGCTCGGTGAGCACGTCAGCGAGCTGTGGTGGAGTAAGGAATTCACCGTGCTGCAGGTATTCACGCCGCCGGTGCAGCGCTTCGGCCGTACCGCTATCGCGATCGAACCGATGACCTGCCCGGCGGACGCCTTCAACTCCGGTGAGGGGCTGATCGAGCTCGCTCCGGGGCAGGACTGGTCGGCGCAGTGGGGCCTGCGCTCAGGCTGAGCTCAGACGGGACCGCCAGCACCGCCGGCGCCGTCGGCGAATCTCAGCCCCTGGCCTGCTCGCGCAGCGACGTGTAGTCGGCCATCGTGGCGTCCCGCTCGGCGGCATGGTCGACGATCGGAGCCGGGTAACCCGCCGGAGCGCCGTTCGGGTCGGCCCAGGGTTCGTGAATCACCTTGGCCGGCAGGTGTGACAGCTCCGGTACGAACCGCCTGACGTAATCGCCCTCGGGATCGAACTTCTTGCCCTGCAGGGTGGGGTTGAAGATCCGGAAGTACGGCGCCGCATCAGTGCCGGTTCCTGCCACCCACTGCCAGCCATGGCTGTTGCTGGCCAGATCCCCGTCGATGAGGTGCTGCATGAAGTGTCGCGCGCCCACAGTCCATTCCAGGTGCAGGTCCTTGACGAGAAAAGAGGCGACGATCATCCGCACCCGGTTGTGCATCCAGCCCTCGGCCAGTAGCTGACGCATCCCCGCGTCGATGATCGGGTAGCCGGTCTCACCCTTGGCCCAAGCCTCGAACCGCTCGGTGGCAAGGCTGCCCTGGGCGTACTGCAACCGTTCCAGCTGTGGGTGGTAGTAGGCACGCGCCGAGTCGGGTCGGTGGTGCAGCACGTCGGCGTAGAACTCCCGCCAGGCCAGCTCCTTGCGGTACGTCTCGTCCCGCGCCCCCAGCTCGGCCAGCAGTGTCCGGGGGTGGATCGTGCCCCACTTGAGGTGCGGCGACATCCGTGATGTCGAGTTCAGGTCCGGGCGGTTGCGCTCCGCGCCGTAGCCGCTCAGGGCGGTCCTGCGGTATCGCTGCCAGGCCCGGTGGGCCGCCGCCTCGCCGAAGTCCGGAACGGCCAGCCCCGCCGGCAGTGCCGGATCTGGCGGGATCTGCTCGGATGGCGCACTGAGCCACTGCACGGTCGGCGCCGGGTGCGGCTCTGCCCAGCCGTGATCACGCCAGGCGCGGTAGAACGGCGAGTAGACCTGATACGGAGTCCGGTCCGCCTTGGTGATCACCCCCGGTTCCACCGCGTAGGCCGAACCGGTGTGCTCCAAGGACCGTTCACCCAGCGCCTGTGCCACCGCTGCGTCCCGTTCGGCACCGTACGGGCCGTAGTCGTGGGCGCAATGCACGGTTTCGGCCCCGATCTCGTCGCAGACCTCGGGCAGCACCTGGGACGGCTGCCCGCTGCGGATGACCAGGGCGCCCCCGAGCTGATCGTCCAGCGCGCGCAGGGTCCGGTACAGCGCCGCGAGCCGGACCGCGCCGGATGGCCGGAGCAGTGCGGGGTCGAGCACGAACAGGCCGAGCACCTGCCCGTCCTCGGCGGCCCGGCTGAGGGCAGGGTTGTCGGACAGGCGCAGGTCCCGACGGAACCACATCACAGAGGGCACCTTCCGACCGTATGCGAAACCAGCCGCCTCCGGTTAGCGCCGGATGTGATGGACTGCAGTCATGAAGCTCACCAAGTACACCCATTCCTGCGTTCGGATCACTGATGACGGTGACCGCCGGCTGCTGGTCGATCCCGGCGTCTTCAGCGAGTCGGCTGACGCCCTGGTAGGAATCGACGCGGTGCTGATCACCCACCAGCACCCCGACCACCTGGACGTCGAGGCGCTGGGTGTGGCAGCGGCGGCCAACCCCGACCTCAGGATCTGGGGACCGCAGGACGTGATCGATCAACTCGCCCCGGTGCCCGCATTCTCCGATCGGCTGACCGCAGTCGGCGCCGGCCAGTCCTTCGTGGCCGGTGGCCTGCAGGTGCGGACGTTCGGCGGCCAGCATGCCGTCATCCACTCGTCGATCCCGGTGGTGTCCAACGTCGCCTACCTGATCGGGGACGCGGTGTATCACCCGGGCGATTCCTACACGGTGCCCAACGCCGTCGTCGAGGCCCTGCTGGTGCCGCTGAATGCCCCCTGGGCGAAGGTATCTGAGACCATCGACTTCACCGTGTCGGTGCGCGCTCCGCGGGCCTTCCCGATCCACGACGCCTTGCTCGCAGAGATCGGCAAAGGGGGCTACGGAAACCAGATCGCGCGGGTGCACGACCTGTACGGCGTCACCGAGTACCGGCCACTCGTCTCCGGCGACACCATCGAACTCTGAGCGCCGAACTCTGAGCGCCGACCTGTGAGCGCCGAACTCTGAGCGCCGACATCCGATCCGGCCGGCGCGACGAATCACCGGCGTCACCACTCAGCGAAAGGAGCGTCCCATGGCCACAGGCATAGAAGGCCGTCCGCGCGAACTCAGCGCACTGGACCGCTGCGACCGCTGCACCGCGCGAGCCACCGTCGAGACCGTGATGCAGGGCGGCGGCGCACTGCTGTGGTGCGCCCACCACTTCATGGCGTTCAAGAGTGCCTTGGACGAGATGGGCGCGAAAGTCACCGTCGACATCCGTTAGCCGCGCTACTTCGCCGCGCTGCCCTCAGCGCCGCTGCGTTCATCTGACTCTGCGAGGATGAGGCCGATCTGCCCGGTCCAAGGCCACGACGGGCATGACCGGGGGTCATCGAACAGCGATGCGGATGGGGCGGATGTGAGTTCAGCCGCGGCTACGGACAGCCAGTCGTCGGTGCTGCGTCGGGCCGGTCTCGCCCCGGCGCCCCGCACGCTCATGGACATCTTCGCCGCGACCGTCCGCGATCATCCGTCCGAGATCGCGCTGGACACAGGGCAGGGAGCGCTGACCTACCGCGAGCTTGCCTCCCGGGTGACGGGACTGGCCGCACGGTTGGCCGCCGTCGGAGTGCAGCCGGGCGCGCGGGTCGGAGTCCGCCTGGCGTCGGGAACTCAGGAGCTGTACATCGCGATCCTGGCCATCCTGCGGGCCGGTGCGGCCTATGTGCCGGTGGACGCCGATGATCCCGATGAGCGCGCCGAGCTGGTGTTCAGCGAGGCGGCCGTCGAGTTGGTGCTCGACGAGAACTCGGAGCTGATGTCGGCGCCGCCCGCGGTCGAGGCAACCGGCCAGCTGGCAGCGCAGCCGGAACTGGAGCACGACGCCTGGATCATCTTCACCTCCGGTTCCACCGGCACGCCCAAGGGCGTGGCGGTCAGTCACCGCAGCGCCGCCGCGTTCGTCGACGCCGAGGCCGCGTTGTTCCTCACCGACCGGCCGATCGGCCACGGGGACCGGGTGCTGGCCGGGCTGTCGGTAGCCTTCGATGCCTCCTGTGAGGAGATGTGGTTGGCCTGGCGCTACGGCGCCTGCCTGGTGCCGGCGCCGCGGTCCCTGGTGCGCAGCGGGGTGGATCTGGGGCCGTGGCTGGTCGAACGGCGGATCTCCGTGGTGTCCACCGTGCCGACCCTGGCAGCGCTCTGGCCGGCAGATTCCCTCGATGGCATAAGGCTTCTCATCTTCGGGGGGGAGGCATGCCCACCCGACCTCGCGGAGCGCCTGGTCGGTGATGAGCGTGAGGTCTGGAACACCTACGGGCCCACCGAGGCCACCGTGGTCGCTGCGCGGCCCAGCTGGACGAGGATGGTCCGGTCCGGATCGGGTTGCCGCTCAACGGCTGGGACCTCGCGGTCATCGGGGCGGATCAGCAGCCGGTCGCCCGCGGCGAGATCGGTGAGCTGATCATCGGTGGGGTCGGACTGGCGCGCTACCTCGATCCGGTCAGGGACGCGGAGAAGTTCGCGCCGATGCCGTCGCTCGGCTGGCAGCGCGCCTACCGCAGCGGTGACCTGGTCCGCTACGAACCCGAGGGTCTGCTGTTTCAGGGCCGGGCCGACGAGCAGGTGAAGCTGGGCGGTCGGCGGATCGAACTCGGCGAGGTGGACGCGGCGCTGCAGGCGCTGCCGGGAGTCGCGGGCGCCGCGGCGGCGGTCAAGACCACCAGGGCGGGTATGCAGATCCTGGTCGGGTACGTGGTCGCTGCTGCGGGCACGCCGTTCGATCAGGCCGCTGCACTTGCCCGGCTTCGAGCGGAACTGCCGGCGGCGTTGGTGCCGATGCTGGCGCCGATCGACGAACTGCCCACCAGAACCTCGGGAAAGGTGGATCGCAACGCGTTGCCGTGGCCGCTTTCCGGTGCCGATGTCGGTGCAGCGGCCTACCACAACCTGCAGGGCACCCAGGGTTGGGTGGCAGACCAGTGGACGGCGGTGCTGGGCGCCACCATCACCGACGGCGACGACGATTTCTTCGCCCACGGCGGTGGCAGTCTGGCGGCAGCGCGGCTGGTGTCGCTGCTGCGCGCGCGCAATCCCCGGGTCACGGTGGCTGACGTCTACAGCCATCCCCGGTTGGCCGAGCTGGCCGCACTGCTGGACGCCACCGCACCGGCCAGCGACGCGGTGGCGCTGCCGCAGCGCGAGATCACGCCGGTCCCGGCCAGGGCGCAACTGGTGCAGATCGTGGTGACCGCGCTGGTCAACACACTGGCCGGCTTGCGCTGGCTGACCGTTCTGGCGACCGGTAACAACCTGGTCCACCGCTGGCTGAGGTCGGGCGCCGGTATGGCAGGAAACCGCTACGACTGGGCGCCGACAGTGTCGTGGTGGTGGGTGCTGGCCGGCGCACTGCTGTTCATCAGCCCGATCGGCCGGATGGCGATCTCCGTCGTCGGCGCCCGGTTGCTGCTGCGCGGCCTCGAACCGGGTGATTACCCGAGGGGCGGCGGTGTCCATCTGCGGCTGTGGTCGGCCGAGCGGCTGGCAGAGGCCGTCGGCGCGGCCAACCTCGCGGGCGCGCCCTGGATCGCCTACTACGCCAGGGCTCTGGGCGCCAAGGTCGGGCCGGATGTCGATCTGCACACCCTTCCGCCGATCACCGGCATGCTCACGCTCGGGCGGGAGGCTTCGGTCGAACCGGAGGTGGACCTGTCCGGGTACTGGGTGGACGGCGACCTGGTACGGATCGGCAGGGTACGCATCGGCGCAGGGGCGACGGTCGGCTCGCGCAGCACCCTCGCCCCGGGTGCGCGCATCGGCAGGGGTGCCGAAATCGCCGCTGGTTCCTGGGTAGCCGGTTCGGTGGGCGACGATGAGCTGTGGGCCGGTGCGCCTGCGATCAGGGTGGGTCGGGCGGCGCCGCCGTGGCCCGAGCAACGGCCGCCGAGGGCATCGCGCTGGGTGTTCGGTTACGGCCTCTCCTCCGCCGTGCTGTCGGCGTTGCCGATCATCGCCGCGCTGCCGTGCCTGCCTATCCTGCGTTGGCTGCTGCGGCCCGCCGGCTCGTTGGGCAACGCCATTTCGAGAGCTCTCCTGTCGGTGGTCCTGATCACCCCGGTGTGGCTGGTCACGTACGCGCTGCTGACGGCGCTCATCGTCCGGCTGCTCGGGGTCGGCCTGCGCGAGGGTTATCACCCGGTCCGGAGCAGGATCGGGTGGCAGGTGTGGGTTACCGAACGGCTGATGGACTCGGCCCGTTCGCTGCTGTTCCCGCTGTATTCAAGCCTCTTCACGCCGGTCTGGCTGCGGCTGCTTGGAGCGGAAATCGGCCGCGGGGTCGAGGCGTCCACGGTGCTGCTGCTGCCGCGGATGACCGAGGTCGGCGACGGCGCTTTTCTCGCCGACGACACGATGATCGCCTCTTACGAACTCGGTGGCGGCTGGCTGCACATCGCCCGGGCCAAGGTGGGCAAACGAGCGTTCCTCGGAAATTCGGGGATGGCTGCGCCGGGACGTTCGGTCCCCAAGAACGGTCTGGTGGCGGTGCTGTCCGCCGCACCCCAGAAGGCCAAGAAGGGCTCGTCCTGGCTCGGTAGCCCGCCGGTTCAGCTGCGCCGGGCGGCGTCCACCGGTGACCAGAGTCGGACCTTCGCGCCTCCGCTGCGGTTCAAGGTCGGCCGCGCGGCGGTGGAGTGCTGCCGGCTGATCCCGATGATGTGCACGGTCGCCATCGGGGTCGGCCTGCTCGCCGCCCTGCAGTTTCTCTGGATTCGTTACGGCATCGTGGTCGCGGGTCTCGCGGGCGGGCTGGTGCTGCTGGTCGCCGGCGCTGTTGCGGGCGGGTTGACGACCGCAGCGAAGTGGCTGCTCGTCGGCCGGACCCGGGTGTCGGAATGCCCGCTGTGGAGTTCCTTCGTGTGGCGCAACGAGGTGGTGGACGTCTTCGTCGAGATGGTGGCCGCTCCCTGGTTCGCCCGGGCGGCGACCGGTACCAGCGTGCTCAACCTGTGGTTACGCAGTCTGGGTGCCCGGATCGGTCGCGGGGTGTGGTGTGAGACCTACTGGCTACCGGAGGCAGATCTCATCACCCTGGGCGACGGTGCGACCGTGAACCGAGGGTGCGTGCTTCAGACGCATTTGTTCCATGATCGAATCATGCGTATGGACACCGTCACGCTCGCGCCCGGAGCGACCCTGGGACCGCACGGTGTCATCCTGCCGGCTGCCTCGATAGGCGCTGCTGCGACCGTCGGGCCGGCCTCGTTGGTCATGCGGGGTGAGGACGTCCCCGCGTCGAGCCGATGGACGGGCAACCCGATCAGCCCCTGGTCCGGGGTCGACTGGTGAGCAAACCAGCTCAGAACGAACTGCTGTACGGGGCGGCCAGCGCCGACGACCCGTACCTGCCCGCCAGCGGCAACGGCGGATACCGGGTGAGCCGGTACGACCTCGAGCTGATCTACCGGATGAGTTCGAATCGCCTGTCAGGCAGGGCGAAACTCTCGGCCGTGGCCACTCAGGAGCTGACCCGGCTCAGCCTCGATCTGGCCGGCCTGAAGGTCTCCAAGGTTTCGGTGAACGGGCGCCGTGCCGCGAAGTTCGCCGCGACGGACCGCAAGTTGCACATCTGGCCGGATCGCACGCTACCGGTGGGGACGAGCCTGAACATCGACATCCAGTACGCCGGCAACCCCGCGCCGCTGTCGGGCCCCTGGGGTGATGTCGGCTGGGAAGAGCTCGACGACGGTGTGATCGTCGCCGGTCAGCCGAACGGCGCAGCGTCCTGGTTCCCGTGCAACGATCACCCGAGCAACAAGGCGAGTTATCGGATCTCGGTCACCACGGACTCGCCGTACCAGGTGATCAGCAACGGCACGCTGCTGTCCAAGACGGTGCGATCGAGTCAGACCACGTGGGTCTATGACCAGCCGGAGCCGATGGCGAGTTACCTGGCAACGGTGCAGATCGGCCAGTACCGATCCCTGGATCTCGGCTCCGAGCCGGTGCAGAGCTACGCGGCGATTCCGGCCGGCTCCAGTGCGGAGTTCGCTGAAGATTTCGGTCGCCAGTCGGACATGATCGCCGCCTTCAGCACGATGTTCGGACCGTATCCTTTCGGCAGCTACACCGTCGTGGTGACCGCTGACGACCTGGAGATTCCCCTGGAGGCGCAGGGGATGTCGGTGTTCGGGGCGAACTATCTGGACGGTGAGCGCAGCGAGGAGCGGCTGGTCGCCCACGAGCTTGCCCACCAGTGGTTCGGCAACAGCCTCACGGTGCAGCGCTGGCAGCACATCTGGCTGCACGAGGGTTTCGCCTGCTACGCCGAGTGGTTGTGGTCAGAGGTGTCGGGTGGGCCATCGGCGGACAAGCTGGCTCGCAGGTCGTGGGACAAGCTGGCCGCCGAACCGCAGGACCTGGTGATCGCCGCTCCGGGCGCGCGATTGATGTTCGACGACCGCCTCTACAAGCGCGGCGCCTTGACCCTGCACGCGTTGCGCCGGACGCTGGGGGACGAGGACTTCTTTCAGATGCTGCGCGAATGGACCCAGGCGCACCGCCATGGCAACGTCTCCACCGAGGAATTCATGGCTCACGCCGGGCGATTCCGTGAGCGGTCACTGGCCGGACTATTCAACGCGTGGCTGTTCGAGCAGGAGCTGCCGGAGATTCCCAACCGTGGAGCAGGCTCCCGCCTTCGGTAAACCGGACCGACGGCGGACGGTCCGACAGCACCGCGAGCGCCGCCTGGTACTCCGCACCCAGCGGCAGGATCTCGAGCTGGACGGGGTCCGGCAGCCCGATCGGTCGTCGCAGTACCCGGGGACGTTCACCGGGAGCGGCCAGCTCCAATCGGTTTGGTGCCAGCGCCAGCCCGCGT
>JBBQFE010000055.1:0-10383 GCA_038321605.1 Mycobacteriales bacterium
GCACGCGCTGGCCGAGGCCCTGGCGCTCACCGGCCTGCACGGGGGTGAACTCGGCCTGTCCCTGGCGGCCGGCTCCTACATGTCCGGTAGCCGGGTGGCGCGTACCCGTCCCGAACTCGTCGCCACCTGGTGTGACGGCAATCCCGCGCTGATCACCGCACTGGACGATGCAATCGCCTGGTTGCAGAGCAGCCGTGACGCCCTCGCCACCGGCGGGTCGATCATGCCGTTGGCCAAGGCCGGCCACGATGCCCGGATGGAATGGGAACATCGGGCGTTCGCCCCCGTTGAACTGGTCGCCGACGCCGAGGTGCTCAGGGCGCACGGCCGCGACGGGGGCTGGATCACCGCGGTGGTCGACGACGCCGCCCTGGCCGGGGGCAGCGTGAGCGCCCTGCTCGGCGGCGGCGAGATCAGGCTGCTGGGCATGCGCCCGGTCGCCCTGGACACCCCAGCGGCAGGGGCCGTGGACGCACCGCCGGCGGCATCGCACAGAATCGACGCATGATTCGCATCCAGCCCGGGGTTCCCCTGGTCGAAGTGGTCCGCAGCGGAGTGGTCGAGAGCCTGCACACCGGGCACCTGCTCGTGGTGGGGCCCGACGGAAACACGGTGCTTGCCGTCGGCGACGTCACCCAGCCGATCTTCGGACGGTCCAGCGTCAAGCCGCTGCAGGCGGTCGGCATGCTCCGGGCCGGATTCGACCCGAGCCCCACCGACCTCGCACTGGGCACCGCCTCGCATTCCGGTTCCGCCCGGCATCGTGCGCTGATCGAGGCGACCCTGACCGACGCGGGACTGACCGAGAGCGACCTGGACTGCCCCGCGGACCTGCCGATCGGGGTGCGGGAGCAGCGTGACTACCTGGCCGCCGGCCTCAGCGAGTCCCGGTTGGCGATGAACTGCTCGGGCAAGCACGCCGCGATGCTGCGTACCTGCCTGGTCAACGGCTGGCCGGTGTCGGGCTACCTCGCCCCCAGCCACCCGCTGCAACGTGCGCTGGCCGCAACCGTCAGCGAGCTGAGCGGCGAACCGATCGCCGCGACCGGGGTGGACGGGTGCGGGGCGCCGCTGTTCGCGATCAGCCTCACCGGTCTGGCCACCGCGTTCGCCAGGATCGCCCGGGCCACCACCGGCCCTGAGAGCCGGGTCGCCGAGGCGATGCGGACCCACCCCGAACTGGTCGCCGGTGACGGCCGCAGCGCCACCCGGCTGATGCAGGGCATCGGCGGGCTGATCGCCAAGGACGGTGCCGAGGGCGTCTTCGCGGCGGCTTTGCCCGACGGTGGCGCGGTCGCCTGCAAGATCGTCGACGGCAGCAGTCGCGCCGCGGACCGGGTCGTCGTGCAGGGCCTGCGCCGGCTGGGTGTGTCGGCGGCGGTGCTGGACGACCTCGAGTCCGAGGTGCTGCTCGGCGGCGGTGTGCCCGTAGGGGCGATCGGGCCGATCCTGCCCTGACGTGAGGAAGTCGCCGGTAGGTGCCCCGCTGGCGTGAGGAAGTCGATAGGGCGAAGTAGCCTCTGGGCATGACCGACGTGCAGCCCGTACGGACCGAGCAAGCAGCGGCCCCGGCACTGGCCAACACCATCTCGCTCCCGGACCGGCTCGGCTACCGGGTCAAGCGGGTGCTGCTGGGACCACCCCTGGTCACGTCCCAGTTGCACGAAGAGAAGCTGTCCAAGCGGATCGCGCTCGGCGTGCTCTCTTCGGACTGCATCTCGTCCTCCGCCTACGGCACCGAAGAGATGCTGATCGTGCTGCTCGCCGTGTTCGGGCTGGCCGGCTTCCACATCCTGGCGCCGATGACCGCGGTCATCCTGGTGATCCTGACCCTGATGACGCTGTCCTACCGCGAGGTGGTGATGGTCTACACCCGCGCCGGCGGTTCCTACGTCGTCTGCCGGGAGAACTTCGGTTACAAGACCGCCCAGATCGCCGCGGTCGCGCTGCTCATCGACTACATCGTCACCGTCGCCGTGCAGGCCGCGGCCGGCGTCGCGGCGATCACCTCGACGGTGCACGGACTGCTGCCGTACAAGCTCGAGATGACCATCGTGGTGGTCATCCTGCTCGCGTTCGGCAACCTGCGTGGAATCCGCGAGGCGGGCAAGGCCTTCGCGATCCCCACGTACTTCTTCTTCGCCTCGGTGTCCATCGTGATCCTGACCGGTGCCGTGCGCGAGATCCTCGGTGACCTGCCGCATTACCCGGTGGGTCGGCCGGACCAGCTGCCGATCGTGGACGAGGGCCACGGCATCCTGTCCAGCCTGGCGATCTTCTATCTGCTCAAGGCCTTCGCCAACGGCGGCTCGTCACTGACCGGGCTAGAGGCGATCTCCGACGGCGTGAGCGCCTTCAAGTCGCCGCCGGGCCCGAACGCGCGACGCACCCTCGGCATCATGTCGAGCATGCTGGCCTTTCTGGTGGTCGGTGTCGGCTGGCTGTCCATGCAGACCCATTCGGCGCCGTTCAAGGAAGGCTCGCCGACGGTCATCTCGCAGGTGGCCAAGGCCGCCCTGGGCGGTGGGCTGATCGGGCACGTCGGGTTCATCATCGTCCAGATCGCAACCGCGCTGATCCTGTTCACCGGAGCCAATACCCCGTTCACCGGCTTTCCGTTCCTGGCCAACTTCGTGGCAGAGGACTCCTTTTTGCCACGCCAGCTCACCCGGCGCGGCCATCGACTGGCCTTCAGCAACGGCATCTTCGTGCTGACGCTGTTCTCGTGCATCCTGCTGGTGATCGGCGGAGCCAACGTCGACAAGCTGGTGCCGTTCTACGCACTGGGGGTGTTCACCGGCTTCACCCTGGCCGGGTTCGGAATGGCGAAGTACCACACCATCCACAAGCAGGACGGGTGGAAGTACAAGTGGTGGATCAATGCCTCCGGCGGAGCTCTGTCGCTGGCCATCGTCATCATCACCGCCGTCGTGAAGTTCACCGAGGGCGCCTGGCTGGTGCTGGTGCTCGGCCCGCTGCTGTGGCTGCTGCTGATGCGGCTCAACCAGCAGTACCGCGCTGAGGCCCGCTCACTGGACCTGGTGACCGCGCTGGGCAAGGCGGGCCGGACCGGCGCGAACTACCCCCGGCACGTGGTGCTGGTGCTGGTCGACCGGTTGGACCTGGCGGTCATCAGGGGGCTGCGGTACGCGGGGTCGCTGCGTCCGACCGAGCTGCGCGCGGTGCACATCTCCCTGGACAGTGACCAGGCAGACGACCTGCAGCGCGAATGGATCCAGCGCGGGCTCGGTGACCGGGTCCCGCTGGAGATCGTCGAGTGCCCGGACCGACGGCTGATCAGGGCGGTCGGCGAGACGGCGCTGGGCGCGGTGGTCGGCGAACGGGCCGAGGTCACGGTGCTGCTGCCCCGGCGGACGTTCCGCCGGATTTCACAACGGCTGCTGCACGACCGGACGGCTGACCGGATCGCCAACGCCATGGCCAAGATCCCGCACGTGTCGGCCACCATCGTGCCCTTCGACACCACCCTGGACGCCCAGCAGGAGCTGGAGCTGGAGAAGCAGCGCAGCAAGGCCGAGAAGGCCAGCCAGCTCAAGACCATCGATGCCGCGGCGCCTGACAAGCCGACCACACCGGGTGCACTCGCGGATGCGTCGACCGGCACCGAGGGCAGTGCGGCCTCGGTTGCTCCGGCCGGTTCCGTCGCGGTGGCGACCGCGGAACGGCCCGCGTCGGCCGGCGACAGCGGTGTGGGCGTGGACGGGATCATGCCGATCGCCGGGGTCAAGTGGAAGCAGAAGGTCACCATCGAGGGCCGGATCAAGATCGTCCAGGTCGGCACCACCGCCGGCAAGTCGCTCGAGGCCCAGGTGTTCGACGCCACCGGCGGCATGCGGCTGCTCTTCTTCGGCCGTACCCGTATTCCCGGCATCGAGCCTGGTTCGGTGGTGCGGGTCAGCGGCACCGTCGGTGAGTACAAGGGTCACCTCGCGTTGGCAAATCCGCGGTACGAACTGCTGCCCGCTGACACTCCGGTAAAGAAGCCGGGCTAAGATCGAGCGGTTGTTCGGCGTGATCGCCCGAAGAGATGTCGCTCGCAGGACGTCGCTGGAGGCGATCACGGTTCAGCAAGCCCTCATCGTCTAGTGGCCTAGGACGCTGGCCTTTCACGCCGGTAACACGGGTTCGAATCCCGTTGGGGGTACGCAGCAGGAGTACGGCCCGAGCCCGGGTAATTCTGGGTTCGGACACGTAGTAAGGTTGCGAGGTTAGTTCGAAGGCCTACCAAGGCCCCGTAGCGCAGTTGGTTAGCGCGCCGCCCTGTCACGGCGGAGGTCGCGGGTTCGAGTCCCGTCGGGGTCGCAGTATCAGAACAGGTCCGATTCCCACCCGGGATCGGGCCTGTTTTTGGTTTGATGGCATCGGCCGGCCGCATGGTCAGCCGGGCGGCCATGGCGCACGTGCACAAGACAGGACACCCGATGACGACTGGCAACACCGGCTCAGCGACCCGGCAATGGCGAGTGCCGATGGTGTCGCGCTCGGCCGAGGAGGCGCACCGGGTTTCGTCACCGTTGGAGTTGCTGTTCGATCTGACGTTCGTGGTGGCGGTGTCCCAGGCGGCCCGCGAACTCGGTCACTACGTGGAGGCGGGTCACTTCGCCGGTGCTGTCGGCGGTTACCTGCAGGTGTTCTTCGCCATCTGGTGGGCCTGGATGAACTTCACCTGGTTCGCATCGGCGTACGACACCGACGATGTCCCGTACCGGCTGATGACGGTGCTGCAGATGGGCGGCGTGCTGGTGCTGGCGGCCGGCGTCCCCGCTGCCTTCGAGCACGGCGCGTTCGGCACCATCACCATGGGCTACGCCATCATGCGGTTCGCCATCGTCGGGCAGTGGTTGCGGGCGGCCGCTGCCGATCGCGAGCACCGGTCGGTCGCGCTGAGGTACGCCGCGGGGATCAGCTCGGTGCAGCTGCTCTGGATCCTGCGGCTGGCCTTCAGCCATTACCACCCGAACTGGACCTTCGGCGTGCTGGTGCTGCTGGAACTCTCGGTGCCGATGTGGTCCGAGCGTGCTCGGGGCGGCATGACCAGTTGGCATCCGCACCACATCGCCGAGCGGTACGGCCTGTTCACCATCATCGTGCTGGGCGAGTGCGTCCTGGCCGCGACCACCGCCGTCCAGTCGAGCCTGACCGCCGACGGCGTGAGCCTGAAGCTGGTGCTCGCGGGCGCCGGGGCACTGGTGCTGGTGTTCGCCCTGTGGTGGCTGTACTTCCTGGCCCCGGTCGGGCACGCGCTCTCGGACAAGCCCGAGGCGGCATTCCTGTGGGGGTACGGGCACTACTTCGTGTTCGCCTCGATCGCGGCACTCGGTGCGGGCCTGGAGGTGTCGGCGGCGGCGCTGGAACATCACCCGGAGATCAGCGAGCAGGCCATCGGGTACGCGGTGGCGTTGCCGGTGGCGCTGTATCTGGTGCTGCTGCTGGCCCTGCACGGATCGCTGCTGTCCGGTTTCTCGGTGCCCGCTCCGGTGCTGCTCGGCGGGGTGGGGCTGATCCTGCTGGCCCCGCTGGCGGTCGGGCTGCTGACGGTCAGCGGTGTCATCGTCGCCGTGGCCGTCATCGCAGCTGCCCTGGTCGCCATCACGCTGGCGCTCGCGTGACGGCGCCGATTCTCGTCGCAGCTGCGCACGGGACGAAGGATGCCGGCGGTCTGGCAGAGCTAGAGAAGCTGGCCGAGCTGGTGCGGGCTGCGGCGCCCGGGGTCACCGTCGAGCTCTGCTACGTCGACGTCGCGGAACCGAGCCTGGTCGACACGCTCAGCCGCATCAGTTCTCGTGCGGTGGTGGTGCCACTCTTGCTGGCGACGGGATACCACGTGAAGACCGATATCCCTGTGGCAGTTGACGGAAACCCGTTGGTGGCGGTGTCCGACCCGATCGGCCCGGATCCCCGGATCTCGCGGGCGATGTTCGAGCGGCTGGAGCAGGCACGGGCTGAGTTCGCCGGTTCGGCCGCGGCAGCGGGCGTTGTGGTTGGCCCGGCGGCGGGCATTGTGGTGGCCGCGGCCGGCTCGTCCGATCCCGAGGCGCGGCTGCAGCTGGCCGAGGTCGCAGGACACCTGCGGGAGTGGACGGACGCGGAGGTGTCCTACCTGCAGTTGACCGAACCCGAGCCGTGGTCCGGGGTGCAAGAGCCGTTCGAGGTCGCGAACTACCTGCTGGCACCGGGCTTCTTCAACACCAAACTGGCGCGTTCTGCGGCCGGTCAGGTGGTGGGCGCACCCATCGGCGCGCACCGGCTGGTGGCCGAGGTGATCCTCGACAGGTACCACCTGGGGTGTGCCGCACTGGATCAGCGAATGGGGTCTGAACCGGCGCGGCGGAGCCTGTAGACTTTGCGAGGCTCGTGCGTCCCACCCGCGCGAGTTGCACCAAGTATCGACCACGATGGCTCGCTCAGCGGGTCGCCCGCGGGCGGTACGGCCAGGTAGCTCAGTTGGTACGAGCGACCGCCTGAAAAGCGGTAGGTCGGCAGTTCGATCCTGCCCCTGGCCACCACAGATCCCCCGGAAACACCGGTCCCCGGAATACCGGACCTTCAGCGTTTTGCAGCACCTAATTTTCAAGATCATTTTCGGCGTAGTCTCAGTTTTGGTCTCAGTTATCGTTTCGTTACATTTCACATCAACGATCCTTCGTCCCCCAAGGCCCGAGCCCGAGCATCCACGGACAGCCGCAAAGCACAACGGCGGGCTAGCCGAATGCCTGTCGTCCGGGCTCGCCGGTGTGAAGCGGTGCCAACGCGGGACAATTCAGCTTGGTTTCGCGCCATGAAGCCCTGACTCCTCGGGAATACGTGCGACGCATCCCACGCCCGTCGATCGCGTCCGTTCGGCTGACCGGACCCTCATCGCGCGTCTGCTCGCGCGCGGTCGAGTCGTCGTCGAGCCTTGTTCTACGAACCCCATGGTCATTTCTTCTGCATGTGGATGGCGGTCGGGCGGTCGGGTCTGAGGTGTTCGGCTAACTGAGGCCGTGGGACTGAAGTAGGTGGACGTAGAGGCCCGCCGGCGTGCCGGCCCTGGCCATCGCCTTGCTGAACACTTCGAACAGGTGCTCCCACTGGCGTGCGGCGACCTCAGTGGCTTCCTCACATCCCAGTTGCAGCGGCGACGAGTCTGGTGGGTGGCCGGTTAGCCGATGCCGGAGTGGGCTCGACTCAGCGGTACTCGAGACCGCGACGGCGGCCCACGATCAGGCAGCCGGCGGCAATCAGCAGTGTTAGCAGTGCAATCTCGGCCAAGCGCATCGCGTCGAAGCCGGTGCTGGCCAACGACCCACCGCCATGGACCGACACACCACCACCGGACGAGCCGCCAGCTGACGATGAACCGCCAACCGCGACCAGGTGAATCGCCGTGCCCGGCAATACCGCCCGCGGCGCTGAATCGGCGAACGTCAGCGAGGTCGCCGTCAACGCCACCACCCTGGTGGTAAAAGGTTGGAGGCCGCGCAGATCGACGCTGATCGTGTCACCGACAGCAAACCATTGCTGGCCGGTCATCCCGGTATTCGGGAACAGTGACGCCAAGCTACAGATCGAGGCGGTTCGCTGCCCGGCTGCCAACGGCTTGGCTACACACGTCTGCGGCGCGATGGCGAACGGCCCCGGGCCCGGCACCCAGGTGGCCCATTTCCCGTTGCTGTAGCGGACCAGACGATCCGGTGTGGCCTCCTCCACCGGGGCTACCCCGCGGACATAACGCACCCCGGCCGTGGTCGAAACCGCCTGCGCAGCGGCTACCGAGGATGCAGTGATACTGGACGCCGCCATTGGGAATAGCGTTGCCGAGAATGGTAAACCCGCATTGGCCAGGAACACCCGTGAGCCCGAAGAGTTAGCGGACAGCGGGTTTATCGGAGCGCCCCTACCGTGCGCCTGGCTGGTGGCCCAATCCTCGGGTGTGTAATAGGAATTCTGCGGCGGCGACGCCTGATCGAGGAAGATCGGCAGCGCCGCACCCAGCCCGTAGCTGTGCTCAGGCAGCTGGATCCCGCCGGTTACCTGCTCGAACAGTGCAGAGTTAGCCGCCCGGTCCGCCGGTATCAATGACAGGTTTCTGTTGAACAACACGGCATTGCGTTGCCCGGATGGGTAAAACGCCGCCAGCGGCTCCGCGGTAGCCGACCCGGCCAGGTGATCGGCCAACAACGCTTGCGACTTACCGGAAACCCCGAAACTCCAGGTCACCGGGTGCTGTATCCGCAGCGGTCCCCCCGCCAGAGCCTGGTATGCGGCAATGATCCGATCCGGGCCCGGCCAAGTCCCGTCGGGATTGAGGATCGCGACTAGGTCCACATCACCGGCGATCGGCAGCAGCCGGCCGCCGGCCGAATCACTCATGAACGGCTGCAAAACCTCGGTCTCACCCGAGCCGATCGTCTTGAGCCCGAACTTGGCCTGCGCCGTCCCCAGCGCCTGACCATTGGTCGCGACCTCTTCCCAGTTGCCGGCGGTCGGGAACTGCAGATCGAAGCTGCCCTTCTCGGCCGCAGAGAGAAACTTGGCTCGCTCGGCCCCGATCCCGTTGCCGGGCGGCTCGGTCTGAACCCACTCGCCCGAACCGAGCGAGGTCTCCTGCAGCTTGCCGGCCCCGTTCCATTCCTTGGAGCGGGTCTGCCACCGGGACGCGACCTGGGCCCTTTCCTCGGCCCCGAGGGCCTGGTACTCGGCCGTGCCCACCACATCGGCCCAGGCCCTAGGCTTCATGATGGCCACGGTGTCCTTGACGCTGGCCGGAAAACCGAGCAGCCGGTCGATGTCATTTACCGACTTGGCATCGATCCCGAACGGCTTGAGCCGAGCCAGACCCTCTGAGATCAGGTCGGCCGCACCGGACGCGCGACTGCGGACGTAGACAACCACGTTGAACCGCTTGGACACGGCCTCGATCTGAGCCGTCTGCGCCTCGGTCAGACCAACGCCCACGGTGAGCACCTCATCGGTCAGCGCGGCTGCGGCCGGAATGCCCTTCAGCCCCTTGTCGACCTTCAACCCCGCCGACACCTTGGCCTCGGCCTGGGCGTCCACGAACGCCTGGGACGCCTTGAGATTGGGGCCGTACTTGAGCCCGGTGAACAGCTCGGTCATCGCCGCGTCGGTGATCATCGCCATCGACACCTCGCCGAAGACTGTGGCGGTGCCATCGCCCAGGTCGGCAGCCAGTTCGCGCGGATCCGTTGTGGAAAGAGAGGAAAGCTTCTCGAAGACGGACAGGACCGCCGCCTCGATCGCGGCCGTGGCCCGCTGCCGCTGCTCGGACGTGGTGACGATCTTGCCGACCGCGAGCCACTGCGTGAACGGGTTGGCCAGCGCCACCGCGATCGCGAACTTCTCCGAGGCCGACAACGTCACCAACTCGTCGTGGGCCATCTGGGCGTCGTGCACCCACGACGTCCAGGCCACGCTCATCTCGCTGCGCAGCCGGGTCTGGGCCACCGGGTCGCCGGTGGCGAGCAGCCAGGCCTGGTTCTCCATCTCCCCCAGCGAGATCAGGGCCTGACCGGTCGAGTAGGCGGCGTTGCTCCAGAACGCGGCGCTGTTCTTGGCGAAGTTTCCGGTGTAGATGCCGACCAATTCTCCCGGGGTCGGTGCCGCCACCGGCGGTTCCCAGACGATCGGCACCCGGACATTGAGGTCCTCTGGCGTAGCGAGCACCTGCGAACCGTCGAACGTGGTCAGCGATGCGTCGTCATCCTTGGTTTCGGCTTTCCCGATCGGGGCATACGTAACCTGGGCGTAAGTCAGCGACCCGTCCCGGGCCGGTGCCGGCACCGCCAGCGGCCGAGCCTGGAATCCGGCCGAGTCCCGCGGATCGAGCTGCAGCCGATACGGGACGGCCGGGTACTGCCAGTCCTTCTCGATCGGGCCGAGGTTGGGCGAGGACAGGAACGTCTGGCTGGCCGCCGGCACCGTGATGATCAGGCGCTGGTCGGTGGTCAGGTTCTTGACCCCACCGGTCAGCAGGAACTCCCGGCCTGCGGCGACCGCAGCCGGGGTGTTCCACGGTTCGGTGGGGCTGTCGTCGACCGAGGCATCGGCATTGGACCGGAAGGAATACAGGTACTTGGGCTTGGACACGAACGGCGCTTCACCCTCGCCGATCCGGTTTGCCCCGTCTCCGTCGACGAAACCAGCCTGGAGCGAGAGTTTGACGTGACCGTCGTCGGTGACCTGGATGTGGAACGTGCGCGTCACATTGGCACCCGGGCCGATGTCACCGATGGGCAGCCCGGCACTGGTCGGACCGTCGGTCGGATGGAAGACCGTGTTCGGCAGCCCGGACGCGAACGGAAATCCGGCCTGCCACTGCGGCACCAACGGGAACAGCACGACCTGGGTGATCGGCTTCGT
>JBBQFE010000056.1:0-10374 GCA_038321605.1 Mycobacteriales bacterium
TGAACACCCCGAGCCGAGCCGGCGGCCCGCGGCCCGCCAGAGCGGACCGGTCTCGCTACGCCGACAGTCGGCCACGGCGGAGGCCAGCACCACCGACCAGCGACTGCTCGACTCCGCAGGTTCCACCGATTGGGTGCACACCGACCCCTGGCGGGTGCTGCGCATCCAATCGGAGTTCGTGGAGGGGTTCGGCCTGCTCGCCGAACTGGGCCCGGCGGTATCGGTGTTCGGATCGGCCCGTACCCCGGCAGGCCACCCGGACTACGCGGCGGCGCGAGAGTTGGGTGCGGCGGTGGCGCGCGCCGGATACGCCGTCATCACCGGCGGCGGCCCCGGAGTGATGGAGGCAGCCAATCGCGGTGCCGTGGACGCGGGTGGCAGGTCGGTCGGGCTGGGCATCGAGCTCCCGTTCGAGCAGCACCTCAACGAATGGGTCGACATCGGCGTCAACTTCCGCTACTTCTTCGCCCGCAAGACGATGTTCGTCAAGTACGCGCAGGCGTTCGTGATCATGCCGGGCGGCTTCGGCACCCTCGACGAGATGTTCGAGGCCCTCACCCTCGTCCAGACCCGCAAGGTGACGCGCTTTCCGGTGATCCTGTTCGGTACGCAGTACTGGAGCGGCCTGATCGACTGGTTGCGGTCTTCGGCGCTGGCCGACGGCAAGATCGGTGGCGCGGATCTCGAGCTGATTCACCTCACCGACAGCGTCGAGGAAGCCGTCTCGATCATCGTCGAAGCCGACCGGGCGCTGTCACACCAGGAGAAGGTCGAAACTGCCGTACACGCCGGTCTGGCCGAGTCCGTCGGCCGCGACGGTCGCTGACGGGTGGCCACGGTCTGCGTGTACTGCGCCTCCTCCGACCGCATCGACGACAGCTTCCTGCAGCTCGCGGCCGACGTGGGTGCGAGGATCGGGACCGACGGTCACCGGCTGGTGTCGGGCGGCGGCCGGGTGTCGATGATGGGGGCGGTGGCCAGGGCTGCGCGGGAACACGGCGCCCACACCGTGGGCGTCATTCCGGAGCATCTGATCCAGTACGAGGTGGCGGACTCCGACGCCGACGAGCTGCTGGTCGTGCAGACCATGCGGGAGCGTAAGGCTCTGATGGACGCGCACGCCGACGTGTTCCTGGTGCTGCCAGGCGGCATCGGGACCCTGGAGGAGTTCTTCGAGGTGTGGACGGCCGGTTCCCTGGGGATGCATCGCAAGCCGGTGATCGTGCTGGACCCCGACGGTTTCTACAGCCCGCTGTGGACGTTTCTCGCAGACCTCGTCCCGCGTGGCTTCGTCCGCCAGCAGGCGCTCGACCAGCTCGTCAGGGTGGCGTCGGTGGACGAGGCGTTCGCTGTGATCGCGCGGGCCTGAGCCGGTGTCCGGTTTCTCACTCGCGGCCCGACGTGTCAGGATCGACAGGTGACGGTTTTCATCGGGTACGCGCTGCTCGCGCTGATCGTGGCCGGTCTGCTCTTCTACGGTGTCGTGGCGTTGCTGCCGGACGGGCCCGGGCTCAAGCCGGAGGCGGATCAGCGGCCGTTCGAGCTGCCCGAGGATCGTCGAATGGTGCGGGCGGATCTGGATCGGGTGCGGATCCCGGTCTCGCTGCGCGGTTACCGGTTCGCCGAGACCGACGATCTGATCGACCGGCTTGCCGCTGAACTGGTCGTGCGCGATGAGGAGATCGCCCGCCTCCGGTCGTTGCCAGCCGCCCAGGAACGGCTCGACGCAGATTTCGCCAACCGGGAGCCGGCAATCGCCGAGCAGCATGTGCCCGTTGAACCCGAACACCCTGCGCCCGAACAGCGGGAAGTCTGAGTGACCGAACGCCGGCGGTGCGAGTGGGGCGACAGCACGCCGGACTACGCCGAGTATCACGACACCGAATGGGGCGTCGAGGTGCACGGCGACCGGGAGCTGTTCGAGCGAATGACCCTGGAGGCCTTCCAGTCGGGGCTGTCCTGGCTCACCATCCTCCGCAAGCGAGAGAACTTCCGCAGCGCGTTCGCGGGGTTCGACATCGAGGCCGTCGCGGCGTTCGACGGCGCAGACCGGGAGCGGTTGCTCGCCGACGCGGGGATCGTGCGCAACCGCGCCAAGATCGACGCAGCCATCGGCAACGCCCGCGCGATCTGTGACTCCGTCCAGGAGGGGCTGTCGGTGCTGCTGTGGTCCTTCGCGCCGGTCGAGCACGCCAGACCCGCTGTGCTGTCCGAGGTGCCCGCGACCTCGGTCGAATCCAAGGCGATGGCGCGCGAACTCAAGCGGCGCGGTTTCGCCTTCGTCGGCCCCACCACTGCGTACTCGCTGATGCAGGCGACGGGGATGGTCGACGATCACGTCAGCTACTGCTGGCGCGCGCAGCAATGATCGGCTACGTCCTGCAGTAGCCCGGGAGTGGTTCAGTGACCGACGAAGGTCGGTTTCTGCTTGTTGACGAAGGCAGCTACTGCCGCGGCGTGATCGTCGGTGCCTCCGGCAACTGCCTGCTGTACCGCCTCGTTCTCCAGGGCGGTGGCCAGGTCGGTTGACGCAGCAAAGTGGATCGCCTGCTTGATCGCGGCATAGGCCATGGTCGGTCCGCTGGCCAGCTTGGCGGCCAGCGCCTGGGCAGCGCTCAACACGTCTGCCGGCTCGACCAGCTGGTTGACCAGCCCGTACTGCTCGGCGACCTGGGCACTGAACGGCTGCGCGAGGAGCGACAGCTCCAGCGCCCGGCCGGCACCGATGAGTCGGGGCAACGTCCAGGACACGCCCGTGTCCAGGCCCAGACCCACGTTGGCGAAAGCCAGCAGGAACTTCGCCTCGGACGACACCACCCGCAGGTCACAGGCGAACGCCAGTGACGCGCCCGCGCCCGCCGCGGTGCCGTTCACGGCCGCGATCACCGGCTTGGGCATCTGGGTGAGCAGCAGCGTCACCGGGTTGAAGTGGTCCCGCACAGTGGACAATGGCGCGGGATCGCCCGCCTGTAGCAGGCCGATGTGCTCACCGAGATCCTGCCCGACGCAGAACCCGCGACCGGTACCGGTGAGCACCACCGCCCGAACCGAGTCGTCCTCGGCGACATCGGCCAAGGTGTCGCGAAGTGCGACCTTGAGCTCCACCGACAGCGAGTTCATCGACTCGGGTCGGTTCAGGGTCAGAGTCGCGACTCCGTCGGATCTGTCGACCAGCAGCACATCAGCCATGGGGACACCCTAGCGACCGATTGGGCGGCTGACCGGTCCCGCTTTGGCTTGAACGCGGGGTATGCGAGACAATGTGACCGGTACGACTCGGTCCGGCGCCGTTCGACAGTGATGGTCCCGGCACGGTGACGCAGTTTGATGACTCTAGGAGGCAGACATGGCGGCGATGAAGCCGCGGACGGGTGATGGTCCGCTCGAGGTCACGAAGGAGGGACGCGGCTTGGTGATGCGTGTCCCGCTGGAAGGCGGCGGCCGTCTGGTAGTCGAGCTGTCTGCCGATGAAGCTTCGGCGCTGGCAGAGGCCCTTTCGGCTGCAGTCAGCTAGTGCGATCTCGGCCCCAGCCCGACGTGTCGAACCAGTTCCAGACCCACCAGGTCAGACGTTTCGCACACGCGGTGGCTGGGGCCGAGCTATGTCCCGTCCCTGCTGAGCGTCAGCGCCAGAAGAGGTAGATCCGTGATCCTGCTTCAGATCCCCGAGCGCCGAAGCGCTGCGGATGTGGTCGCCATCGGGCTGGTGGCCGACTCCCTGGCCTTGCACGAGGTGTCCACCACCGTTCTTCCGGTTGCCGCGGCAGAAGCTGCGGCCGCCTTCGTCTCCGCCACCGGACCCGATGCCGCCGCCGGCCGGGTGCACGTGCTGCCGTTGCCGGGTCAGGTGCCCTCGCAGGTGATCCTGGCCGGACTGGGTGACGAAACGCCGGCCGCGCTGCGGGTGGCGGGGGTCGCCGTCGGACGACTGATCGCGGATCTCGCGGAGTCCGATCGGGTTGCGATCGCCATCGACGCGCCGACCGAGGCGCAGAGCCGAGGGCTGGCCGAGGGGCTGGTGCTCGGCGGCTACACCTTCGCCCTGGACGCGGCAGCGGATCAGTTGCACGTCGTGGACCTGCTCGGTGACCTCGACCGGTCCGGGCTGACTGCCGGTGATCAGGCCGCGGACGCCGCCGGTTGGGCGCGGGACCTTGGCAACACACCGGCCTCGGAGCTCAACCCGGCCCGACTCGGTGAGCTGGCGCAGGCCCAGCTCGCGGCCGCGGGCTGTCGGGTGGACGTGTTCGACGTGACATGGCTGACCGATCACGGGTTCGGTGGCGTGCTGGCCGTCGGCGGCGGCTCGGTCTCCGGCCCGCGGCTGATCCAGGCCAGGTACTCGCCCCGTCGCGCGCCGGGTGCGCCGCCCCTGCAGCACATCGTGCTGGTGGGCAAGGGGATCACCTTCGACACCGGCGGGCTGAACATCAAGCCGACCGGGTCCATGCGGATGATGCACACCGACATGTGTGGCGGCGCCGCGGTGCTCGGCGCGATCCAGTACGCGGCCATGCAGCGACTGCCGGTCAAGGTGACAGCGCTGGTACCGGCGGCGGAGAACTCGGTGTCGGCAACGGCCATGCGCCCCTCCGATGTGATCACCCAGTACGGCGGGCGAACCACCGAGATCGGTAACACCGATGCCGAGGGACGACTGGTGCTGGCCGATGCGATGGCCTATGCCATCGACAAGCTCGCCCCGGATGTGGTCATCGACATCGCCACCCTGACCGGGGCGATGAAGGTGGCGCTGGGTCTCGAGATCGCCGGGTACTTCGCCAATGACGACGAGCTGGCCGCACTGCTCGACGAGGCGGCCGACCGCTCGGGCGAACAGCTGTGGCGGATGCCGTTGGAGCACGGGTACTCCTCGATGCTCGAATCTCCGGTTGCCGATTCCCGCAACGATCCGGGTAATCCCGGTGGCATCACCGCGGCGCTGTTCCTGCAGCCATTCGCCGGCAGCACTGCGTGGGCGCATCTCGACATCGCCGGACCAGCCCGCGCCGCCGAGGACGGGCCGGTGTTCTCCCGCGGGGCCACGGGCTACGGCGTGCGGTTGCTGGCGGCCTTCCTGGAGCGGGTAGCTGCGGGCTGAGCGCCGCTACCGCGACAACAGGGAACGGTAGAGCGCCACGGTGCGCGCAGCGATCGCGTCCCAGCCGTAGGCGCTGACTGCTCGTTCGCGACCGGCCAGCCCCATCGCCCTGGTGGTCACCGGGTCCGCGACCAGCCGGTTGACCGCCGCCGCCAGCCCGTGCCGGAACTCCGCCGCATCGGCGGGCGCTTCTGAGGTGTAGTCCACCAGCGTGCCGGTCACGCCCTCCATCACCACGTCGGGGATCCCGCCGACCCGCGAGGCGACCACGGCGGTCTCGCAGGCCATCGCCTCCAGGTTCACGATCCCCTGTGGCTCGTAGATGGACGGGCAGATGAAGATGTCGGCCGCGGTCAGTAGTTGCAGCAGCTTCTCTCGTGGCAGCATCTCACGGATCCAGACGACCCCGGCGCGCTGCTCCTGCAACGCTGCCACCCCCGCCGCGATCTCGGCCGCCAGCTCGGGGGTGTCGGGCGCACCGGCGCACAGTGCGAGTTGCACTCCGGGCGCGAACTCGGCGGCCGCAGCCACCAGGTGAGCAACGCCCTTCTGCCGGGTGATCCGCCCGACGAAGAGCACGATCGGTGCGCCGGTGTCCAGGCCGTACTCCTCGACGACGTCGCGCTCAGGCACCGGCGCGTACAGCTGGGTGTCGATGCCGTTGGCGATGATGTGGACCCTGGCCGGATCGACGGCCGGGTAGGCGGTAAGGATGTCGGCAGCCATGCCGGTGCTCACCGCGATCACCGCGTCGGCCGCTTCGTAGGCGGTGCGCTCGACCCAGGACGACAACCGGTAGCCGCCGCCGAGCTGTTCTGCCTTCCACGGTCGCAGCGGCTCCAGCGAATGGGCAGTCACCACGTGGGGGATGCCGTACAACATCGACGACAGGTGTCCGGCGAGATTGGCGTACCAGGTATGGGAGTGCGCGATGTCAGCGCCGGCGAGGGCGGCCGTCATCTCCACGTTCACCCCGAGCGTTGCCAGTGCGGGATTGGCGTCGGAGAGGTTCGGCGGTACGGGATAGGCGTGCACACCCGGCTCGTGCCGGGGTTCGCCGAAGCAGTGCACGTCCACGTCGATCAACCGGCGCAGCTCGCGGGCCAGGAATTCGATGTGGACGCCGGCGCCCCCGTAGACGTCCGGCGGGTATTCGCGGCTGATCAGCGCTGCTCGCATGTCAGCACCCTAGCGCCGAGTGTGCCGCTTGAAGAGGCCGACTTCGACCTTGTGCTGCGTTTTGCAGCCGCTAGGGTATGGCGCATGGCAGCTGGCGTGCGGGTCCTCGGGATCGTTCTGGCAGGTGGCGAGGGCAAGCGGCTGTGGCCGCTCACCGCGGACCGTGCGAAGCCGGCGGTGCCGTTCGGCGGCAACTACCGGCTGATCGATTTCGTGCTGTCCAACATGGTCAACGCGGGCTTCCTGCGGATCTGCGTACTCACCCAGTACAAGTCGCACTCACTGGACCGTCACATCACCCAGACCTGGCGGATGTCTCAGCTGCTCGGTAACTACGTCACCCCGGTGCCGGCGCAGCAGCGGCTGGGACCACGGTGGTACACCGGCAGCGCCGACGCGATCCTGCAGTCGATGAACCTGATCACCGACGACAACCCCACCCACATCGTCGTCTTCGGCGCGGACCACGTGTACCGGATGGATCCGCGGCAGATGCTGGAGCAGCACATCGCCTCGGGGGCCGGTGTCACCGTCGCCGGCATCCAGGTACCGCGGGATCAGGCGGACCAGTTCGGCGTGATCGACGCCGCCGAGGACGGCCGGGTGCTGCAGTTCCTGGAGAAGCCGGCCGACCCGCCGGGGCTGCCCGGCAAGCCGGAGGTCAGCTACGCCTCCATGGGCAATTACATCTTCACCACCGAGGCGCTTGTCGAAGCGCTGCGTGCCGATGCGCAGGATCCCACCTCGATCCACGACATGGGCGGCTCGATCATGCCGTGGATGGTCGAGCGCAATCAGGCCTACGTCTACGACTTCAACGACAACGAGGTCCCCGGCTCGACCGATCGTGACCGCGCCTACTGGCGGGACGTCGGCACCATGGACGCCTACTACGACGCCAACATGGATCTGGTGAGCGTGCACCCGATCTTCAACCTGTACAACTCGGCCTGGCCGATCTACACCTTCCACGAGCAGTTGCCGCCGGCCAAGTTCGTCGACGGTGGGTTGGCTCAGGAATCCATCGTCGGGGCGGGCAGCATCATCTCAGGCTCGACGGTGCGGGGCAGCGTGCTGGCGCCCAACGTCAAGGTCCGCAACGGCGCCTACGTCGAGGGCTCGGTATTGATGGACAACGTGGTCATCGGCGAGGGAGCCGTGGTGCGGCGGGCCATCCTGGACAAGAACGTGGTGGTCGCCCCCGGGGCGCACATCGGGGTCGACCTCGAACTGGACCGCGAGCGGTATCACGTCTCGGACGGTGGCGTCGTGGTGCTGGGCAAGGCAGAGCGGGCCGGCGCCTGATCCGCGACCGACTCTCGGGCCCGGAAACGCTGCTGTACGCGGTGCGTAGATTGTCGGTCTCCCGGCCACCGGTTATTAACATTCGCGCCTTAAGCGGTTACGGTTCCGTTGCGGGACGGGCTAATGCCCTCTGATGTTGCGTTGAGGGCTTAGAGTCCGTTCGACAAATGGTGGCCCGATGTTCTGACCCGGAGGTTTCAAGCTGTGTTGATGCGACGATCTGTACTGGCCATGGTTTCAGTGGCAGTGGCCGGTTCGATGGCCCTTGCCGGATGCGCCAAGAACAACGAGGGTTCCTCCACGCCCACCGGATCGGTCAGTGTCGCGTCCCAGCAGGACCTGACGACACTGGTACCGGCTGACATCAAGTCCAAGGGCACCTTGACCATCGGCATCGACCCGACCTACGCGCCGAACGAGTACAAGGACTCCAGCGGCAAGATCATCGGCTTCGACGTTGACCTGATGGACGCGATCGCGCAGAAGCTGGGCCTGAAGACGGCCTACACCGAATCCACCTTCGACAACATCATTCCCGGCATCACCGGCGGCAAGTACGACATCGGCGTCTCGTCGTTCACCGACAACAAGACCCGTGAGAAGACCGTCGACTTCGTGACGTACTTCAACGCCGGCAGCCAGTGGGCCTCTGCGGTAGGCAAGACCGTCGATCCCGACAACGCCTGTGGCCTCAAGGTCGCCGTGCAGACCGGCACCATCCAGGACACCGATGACGAGCCGGCCCGCAGCAAGAAGTGTGTCGCGGCGGGCAAGAAGCCCATCATCAAGCTCAAGTACGACAAGCAGGACGATGCCACCACCGCCGTCATCCTCGGCAAGGCCGATGCGTTCATCGCCGACTCACCGATCACCGCGTACGGCGTCAAGCAGAGCGCAGGCAAGCTGCAGCTGGCCGGCAAGATCTATGACGCCGCCCCCTACGGCTACCCGATGAAGAAGGGCAGCGCGCTTCCGAAGGCGATCCAGGCAGCCCTGCAGGCCCTGATCACCGACGGCACCTACAAGACCATCTGCGCCAAGTGGGGTAACGACGCCGGCGAGATCACCACGGCCACAATCAACGGCGCCACAGGCTGAGCCCGATGACTTCCTCGGCAGGCGCGCCAGCTGCTCCGCAGATCCCCGAGAGCGACCTGATCCAGGCGGTGCCGCTGCGGCGGCCCGGCCGGATCGTCGTCGCGGTCATCCTGGTCGTCCTGCTGGGGTTGTTCGTCTACGGCGCTGCCACCAACAGCGCCTACGAGTGGTCCACGTTCGGCAGCTACCTGTTCGACCAGCGGGTGTCGCAGGCCGCCCTGATCACCCTCGAGCTCACGGTGCTCTCGATGATCATCGCGGTGGCGCTCGGGGTGGTGCTGGCGGTCATGCGGATGTCGGACAACCCGGTCCTCAAGAGCGTCGCGTGGCTGTACCTGTGGATCTTCCGCGGCACACCGATCTACGTTCAGCTGGTCTTCTGGGGCCTGATCACCACCATCTACAAGCACATCGATCTGGGTGTGCCGTTCATGGTGCAGTTCGTCCACCTCGACACCGGCTCGTGGCTGACGCCGTTCGTGATGGCGTTTCTGGGGCTGGGCCTGAACGAGGCCGCATACATGGCTGAAATCGTCCGGGCCGGCATCGGCTCGGTCGACGAGGGCCAGAACGAGGCCGCGGTCGCGTTGGCGATGACCTGGCCGCAGACGATGCGGCGGGTGGTGTTGCCGCAGGCCATGCGGGTGATCATCCCGCCGACCGGCAACGAGGTGATCAGCATGCTGAAGACGACCTCGCTGGTCATCGGGGTTCCGTACACCGCTGACCTGTACTCGGTCAGCCGGCAGATCGGCGGTGTGCTCTACCGACCGATTCCGCTGCTGCTCGTCGCCTCGGCCTGGTACCTGGCCATCACCAGCGTGCTGATGGTCGGCCAGTACTTCCTCGAGAAGCGTTACTCCCGCGGTGCGTCCCGGGTCCTGACCACCAAGCAGTTGCAGGCGCTGGCGACCGCGCAGGCAGCCGAACCCGGGAATGGGGGAACCGTATGACCGCCCCGGCACAGAGCAACACAGGGCTGATGGTCGATGCCCGCAGCGTGCAGAAGCACTTCGGTGCGCTGCAGGTTCTCAAGGGCATCACGCTGCAGGTGAAGCCCCGCGAGGTGATGTGTCTGGTCGGTCCGTCGGGCTCCGGCAAATCCACCTTCCTGCGGTGTATCAATCACCTGGAGAAGGTCACCGCAGGGCGGTTGTACGTCGATGGCGAACTGGTCGGTTACGAGGAGCGCGGCAACAAGCTGCACGAGCTGCATCCCAAGCGGGCGGCTGCCCAGCGCCGCGAGATCGGCATGGTCTTCCAGCGATTCAACCTGTTTCCGCACATGAGCGCGCTCGACAACGTCATCGAGGCACCCATCCAGGTCAAGGGCGAGAAGCGATCGGTGGCAACCGAACGCGGCCGGGCACTGCTGGAGCAGGTCGGTCTGTCCAGCAAGGAGAAGGCGTATCCGGCACAGCTGTCCGGCGGCCAGCAGCAGCGGGTGGCTATCGCACGTGCGCTTGCGATGCAGCCCAAGCTGATGCTCTTCGACGAGCCGACGTCCGCGTTGGACCCGGAGCTGGTCGGCGAAGTACTGGACGTGATGCGCAACCTGGCCAGCGAGGGTATGACCATGATCGTGGTGACGCACGAGATGGGCTTCGCTGCCAGCGTCGCCGGCCGGATCGCCTTCCTGGACCAAGGCCGCATCGCCGCCGTCGGCCCGCCGCGCGCGGTGCTGCACGACA
>JBBQFE010000057.1:0-10341 GCA_038321605.1 Mycobacteriales bacterium
CCTGGTGCCGGCCGTCATCGCCGCGATCGTCCAGGGCGGTGATCGGGCCATCGCAGCCATGCGCCAGCTGCGCTATCTCGGCTACGGTGCATCCCCGATGCCGCTACCGCTGCTGCGAAGGGTGCTTGTCGACTGGCCGGACGCCAACTTCATCCAGGTGTACGGCATGACCGAGCTGTCCGGGGTGGTGACCACTCTGAACCCGGCCGATCACCGCGATCCTGGCCACCCGGAACGGCTCGCCTCGGCCGGAACCCCCATCCCGGGCGTCGAGATGCGCATCGTGGACCCGGTGACCGGTGATGACGTCGCGCCTGGTGAGCCCGGCGAACTGTGGTTCCGCACCGCGCAGGCGATGACCGGTTACCTCGACAACCCCGAGGCGACCGCCGCCACCATCACCGCCGAGGGTTGGCTGCGCAGCGGTGACATCGGTCAGCTGGACGCGGGCGGCTACGTGTCCATCGTCGACCGGGTCAAGGACATGATCATCAGTGGCGGTGAGAACATCTACTCCCCCGAGGTGGAGCGGGTCCTGGGCGAGCACCCTGCGGTCGCCGAGGTCGCGCTCATCGGCGTGCCGGACGAGCAGTGGGGCGAAGCCGTCCGCGCGATCGTCGCACCGTACCCCGGTGGCGTGATCGACCCCGCCGAGCTGATCGAGTTCTGCCGCCTGCACCTGGCCCACTACAAGTGCCCCCGGCAGATCGACGTCCTGGAATCGTTGCCGCGCAACGGCACCGGCAAGATCATGAAACGAGCGCTACGCCGACCCTTCTGGCAAGACCGTGATCGCAACGTCTGACAGGCTGGCGCCATGACCAGCACCCCGATCCGGGCGCCGCAGCAGGATCGCAGCCGGGCCACCCGGCAACGGCTGCTGGTCGCGGCGGTGGACAGCCTCGCCGAGATCGGCTGGGCCGGTTCCACGGTGGCCGTGATCGCCGAGCGCGCCGGGGTGTCGCGGGGTGCCACCCAGCACCACTTTCCCACCCGCGAGGACCTGATCACCGCCGCGCTGGCGTACATGTCTGAGGTCCGGATGACCGAGATCCGGCGTGAGGCGGCCACCCTGCCGGCCGGAGCGGCCCGCACCAGAGCAGTGGTGCAGATGATGGTGCAGATCTACACCGGCCCGCTGTTCAAGGCCGCCCTGCAGGTCTGGGCGATCGCCGCGTCCGAGCCGATGCTGCGGGCCCAGCTGGTACCGCTGGAGGCCAGGATCGCCCGCGAGGCGCACCACATCGCGCTGGAACTGCTGGGCGTGGACGAGGCGGTGCCCGGGGTACGCGAGACGGTGCAGGGCATGCTCGACATGGCCCGCGGGCTCGGCCTGGCCGACGTCCTGACCGACGATTCCGCCCGACGGAGAAGGGTCATCGCGCACTGGTCGGCGATCCTGGACCGCGAGCTCAGGGTGGCGGGGGCACCGCCGGCGAGCTAGGTCCGGTCGGGGCGCATGCAGATCAGGTGCGCTACCAGGGCGGTCCAGCCGGTCTGGTGGGAAGCTCCGAGCCCGGCCCCGGTGTCGCCGTCGAAGTACTCGCTGAACGTGACGTGGCTGCTCCAGAGCGGGCCCGTCCCGATATCGCGGGGGTCCCCCGGCCGTCGGCCGTCAGGATCGGGACGGAACATCGCGATCAGCCGATCGTGCAGGGCGTCGGCCACCTCGACCAGGCCCACCAGGTGCTGCGAACCGGTGGGCATCGCCACCGTGAGGTCGGCATTCGCGCCGGCGGCGTGCGTGCGCAGCGCATCGGCGAGCAGCACGTTCACCGGAAACCAGATGGGCCCGCGCCAGTTGGAGTTGCCACCGAACAGGCGGCTGTCCGACTCGGCGGGCAGGTACGCGATCGACATCGGGTGACCGTCGACCTGCACCACGAAGGGATCGCGGTATGCAGCGGACAGCGAGCGGACGCCGTGGGGCGACAGGAACTCCGCCTCGTCCAGCAATCGCGCCAGGATTCGGGCGACCCGGTCACGGTCCAGCAGCGACAGGGTGATGTGCTGCCCCAGCGGGCCATGGGTCTCGACCAGGCTTCGGACGAGCTCGGGGCGGCGTTTCTGCAGCCACCGGATGCGTTGGGTGAAATCAGGCAGCTCGACCGCCACCCAGTCCTGCGCCAACGCCACGGCGAGCAGCGGTAGCAGTCCCACCATCGAGCGCACCGGCAACTGCTGGTACCCGCCGTCAGGACCGACCAGGACGTCGTAGAAGAACCCGTCCGCCTCGTCCCAGAGCGACACATTCTGACTGCCGAACGTCGACAGGGCCTGCGCTATCGACAGGAAGTGTTCCAGGAACTTGGTCGCGGTGTCGTCCCAGGCGTTGTCCAGTCGGGCGAGCTCCAGGGCGATCTGCAGCATGGAAAGGCAGTAGAACGCCATCCAGCTGGTGGCGTCGGACTGCTCCAGCCGGTGGCCGTCGGGCAGCGGCGCCGACCTGTCGAACAGCCCGATGTTGTCCATGCCGAGAAAGCCGCCCTCGAACAGGTTGGAGCCATCGGCGTCCTTGCGATTGACCCACCAGGAGAAGTTGAGCAGCAGTTTCGTGAACACCCGCACCAGAAAGTCCGGATCCGCCCTGCCGTCGATGCAGTAGACCTGCCAGGCGGCCCAGGCGTGCACCGGCGGGTTCACGTCACCGAAGGCCCATTCATAGGCGGGCAACTGTCCATTGGGGTGCATCGCCCACTCCCGGCACAGCAGCACCAGCTGGTCCTTGGCGAACGCCGGATCGATGTGGGCAAGGGTCACGCAGTGAAAGGCCAGGTCCCACGAGGCGAACCAGGGGTACTCCCACTCGTCGGGCATCGAGATGACGTCGGCCAGATCAAGCTGGCGCCAGTGCACGTTGCGACCCGTCCGCTCGGCCCGCTGCGCAGGGGCGGCCGGTTGGCCGGGGTCACCTTCGAGCCAGTCCTGCACCGAGTACCGGTACAGCTGCTTTCCCCAGAGCATGCCGGCGAAGGCCCGCCGCGCAATGGGCACATCGGTGTCGGGTGCATCGGCGGGAATGACCTCGGCGTAGAACTCGTCCGCCTCGCCCAGCCGATCGTCGAACACCGCGTCGAAGGCGGCGCCGAACGGACGGTCGGGCAGCGAGTCGGCGCGCAACCGAAGCTGCAGGGTGACGGTGCCGCCGGACGGGACGGCGCCGAAGCGGTACCAGAACGCCGATTTGGTGCCGGTGCCTGCCGGATTCACCGCGCGGGGATCACCGTTGACCACCAGCCGGTTGAAGGCGTCCTTCGGGTACGGCGACGGGTTGCCGGCTGCGCCGAACAGCGCCACCACGTCGGTCTCGTTGTCGCACACCAGCACCTCGGGCAGGGCGGTCGTCCCGGCGCCGGTGTCCCACGAGCACACCGGTGCCGCAGCGGCCAGCAGGTAGCGGCCGAGGAAGGCGTGCTCGGTCTGGACGGCCCGCAGATCACCGTCATCCAGCTCAGGGGGATCTAGTCGGCGCAGGCTGGGCTTGCGGTCATCGCGCTGCCAGGCCCAGGTGTTACGGAACCAGAGCTGTGGCAACAGGTGCAGTTCCGCCGGATCCGGTCCGTGGTTGGTAGCGGTGATGCGGATGCACAGGTCGTCCGGCGACGCCTTCGCGTACGTCACCGCCACATCGAAGAAGCGCTGATCGTCGAGCACGCCGGTGTCGCTCAGCTCGTACTCGGGCTGGGACCTGTCCCGGCGACCGTTCTCTGCGATCAGGTCGGCGTACGGAAAGGCCGCCTGCGGGTACCGGTAGAGCCAGTCCGCGTAGGAGTGGGTCGGGGTGGCGTCCACCGGCCACCAGTACTCCTTGACGTCCTCACCGTGGTTGCCCTGCGGATTGGTGAGCCCGAACAGCCGCTCCTTCAGCCGGTCGTCGTGACCGTTCCACAATGCGACCGAGAAGTTCAGGAAGCCGTACCGGTCACACACCCCGCCGAGGCCGTCCTCGCCCCAGCGGTAGGCGCGGGCGTGAGCCTGATCGAAGGGAAAGTAGTTCCAGGCATCCCCGTCGGCGGAGTAGTCCTCGCGAACGGTGCCCCACTGACGGCCGGCCAGGTAGGGCCCCCACAACCGCCACGGGTCCGAGGCACCCGGAGATTCAGCCAGCCGGGCATGCTCGGCACTTCGGGTCGCGTGCCGCAACCGGTCGGGTTCGGCCGCTGCATGACGGCCGGCGGTGCCGGTCAACGGAGGCGATTCCTGCCCGGCCGCGACGAGTCAGTCATGGCCGAATCATGACACGTCCAGGGCTGCGTCGGAGGCGGTCGCCGGCGGTCTGCGCGGTCAGTCGACGGCGATCGGCAACTCCCCGTCGGTGGGCAGGTCGTCACCGCCCAGCCACCCGATCTGGCCGTCGGGTGACCAGTAGGCCAGGTAGGTCTCGAACGACGGCGCGAAGCACTGGTCCATCGAGGTGGCCAGAACTCCGGCTGTGCCCTGCACCGCCAGCACCTGCCTGGTCACCGCGAGCGCGGCGCGACCTGCCGGCGTGCGGGCCTGGGCGCCCCAGTCCAATCGGGGCCGATGCCAGCGGGGCGTGCCCTCCGGCGGAGGCGGCTGCTGGGCCGGTCGCTTGCCTCGGGCATAGCTGCGCACCGAGTCGATGCCATAGGTGTTGCCGTCGGCGAGCCAGATCCGCATCGACCAGCCCGCGCGGGGGCCGCCGATCTCGTACAGCAGCCCCACGCCTGAGATCTGTTCGAGCGGCACGTTTCGCGACCGGTGGAAGGTGCGGGGCAGCACCAGCGTCCCGGCGTGGAGCCTCGGGCGCCGGAACACCTCACGGCCCGAGAACGCCAGCAGCGGAAACCCGAGGAGCGCGAGAACGACCCCGATGACACCGAGCAGGATCGAAGGTTCGTCCAGCCCGCGCAGCAGCAGGTAGCCGCCGGTGGGGAACACCCCCAGGCCGAGCGCGAAGGTCACCCAGCTCTCCCAGTGCACGGGGAGCCGCAGCATCACCGGGTCGTCACTGGGCATCGTCAGAGTCTGTCACCCGAAAAGAACTTGCGGCACCCGACTAGCGTTGACCAACCGTGACCGACGATCAGGTGCTGCTGTCCGAACGAGCCCACCTGCGCCACTCGCTGCGCTGCCTGTTGCAGATGCGTGAGAGCGCCGAGCGGATCGCCGACTACGGAGTGGACGCGCTGGCCAGTGAGAGCCTCGGCCGGATGCGGGCCGAGCGGATCAGGCAGTTGAGCGCGGACGCCGACGCCCCACCCTTCTTCGGCCGCACCGACCGCGATGCCGATGCCGACCACCCTGCCGGCGAGACCTTCCACATCGGCCGCCGGCACCTCCGTGACGAGGTCGGCGACCCGAGGGTGATCGACTGGCGGGCGCCGATCGCGCGACCGTTCTATCGGGCGACACCGGCCGACCGGCAGGGTGTCACGCTGCGCCGCAGGTTCGGTTTCAGCAACACCTCCGGCTCGGCCCAGCTCAGTTCCTACGAGGACGAACACCTGCTGGCCGGGGAGAATCTCGGATTGGCCTCCGACCTGCTGCGCGCTGAGATCGAGCGACCCCGGGTCGGTCCGATGCGCGACATCGTCGCCACGATTCAGCCCGACCAGGACGAGCTGGTGCGCGCTGATCTGGACACCTCTCTCTGCATCCAGGGCGCGCCGGGCACCGGCAAGACCGCCGTCGGCCTGCACCGCGCCGCCTACCTGCTCTACACCTACCCGGAGCGGTTGCGTCGGTCCGGAGTGCTGGTGGTCGGACCGAACGTCGCGTTCCTGCGATACATCGCCCAGGTGCTACCTGCGCTCGGCGAGAATGGCATCACCCAGGCCACCGTGGCGGAGTTGGTGGGCGCGCGTGCGGCGGCGCCCGCCGGCACCGATCCGGTGCAGGTGGCGGTGCTCAAGGGTGACCCGCGGATGGCAGAGGTGCTGCGCCGCGCGGTGGTCAGCCACATCGCCAAGCCCGGCGGCGACGTGGTGGCGATCGTGGGTACCCGGCGTTACCGCGTCCAGGTCGAGCGGGCCAGGCGTTATGTGGACGACGCCCGGCGGGCGTTGGCCAGCGGCGAGCTTCGGTGGGATTCGGCGCGCGAACGCCTGCGCATGCTGCTGGCCCAGGACGTGCGACGCCAGCGAGAGGACGCCGGTGGCGCACCGTCGGACACCGAGACGAACAAGGTCGCCCGCTCGGCACCGGTCAAGGAGTTCACCGACGCAGTCTGGCCGACCCTCGACCCGCGCCAGCTGCTCATCCGGCTCTACACCGAGCCCGCGTTCGCCCGGCGGTGCGGCTCCACGGTGCTGTCCGACGACGAGTTGGCGCTGCTCGGCTGGACGCAGGTGCCCCGCAGCCTGCGGGCTGCGAGGTTCTCGCCGGCCGACGACGTGCTGCTCGACGAGCTGCGCGGACTGATCGCGGGCAACGACCAGTACGTCCATGTCGTGGTCGACGAGGCACAGGACCTGTCGGCGATGCAGTGCCGTGCGGTAGCCCGCCGGTGCCCGATCGGCTCAGTCACCGTGCTCGGGGACCTGGCCCAGGCCACCGCCCCGTGGGCCACCGGGTCCTGGCTGGCGACGCTGACCCACCTGGGCCAGCCGGAGGCCACCGTGACACCGCTGACCATCGGCTATCGGGTGCCCGGTGAGGTACTCGCGATCGCGAACCGGCTGCTGCCGCACATCGCCGCGGAGGTGCCGGCCGCCTCGTCGGTCCGGGCCGGTGGCGATGCGCTGACCTTCACCGACGACCTGGTCGCTGCCGTGCGCAGGTGCCTGGCCAGCGACGGCTCGATCGCGGTGATCGCGGCCGATCCGTCGGTGGCCGCGGTCAGGGCGCACCTGGCAGCAGCCGGCCTGGAGGTGGGATCTCTGGCGGACGATGTCGAGGCAGATCCCGCGGCGCGGGTGACTCTGGTGCCGGCCAGTGCGGCGAAGGGTCTGGAATACGACTCGGTGGTACTGGTCGAACCGGCAGACATCGTGGCCGCGGAGTCGAGCCACCTGGCAGGTCTGCGCAGGCTCTATGTGACCTGGACCCGGGCGGTCTCCCGGCTGGCGGTGGTGCACACCCGCGCGCTACCTGAGGAGCTGAGCGGACCGCCCGCCGGACGGGACTGACCTCAGCGGTACCGGAAGCCGTCGAAGAAGCGCCGGAACACTCCACCCTGCAGCGGCAGGGGCGCGCTCGGTGCCGGCACGGTGGCCCGCTGCACGGCGATCGGCTTGTCGTAGTCGGTGCGGGCGATGGCGTCGATGGTCTGCTGGTCGTCGAAGTCCTCGGAACCCTCGATGACCGGCACGAATCCCACCAGCACACCGTCGCGCAGCACGTTGGCTTCCAGCCCTGCAGTGCCGTCGGTGTCCCAGACGGCCTCGCGTCCGTCGCGCAGCACGACCCGGACGCCGAACTGGTAGACGCCGGCATGCGCGATCTGGGCGTTGATCCCGCGCTCCCGCAGGGCATCGGTCACGCGGCGGGCGCGATTCTCTTCCATCGCGTCAACGTACCGGCGGCACCTGAGGACTAGCCAGGTCGGCAGGTAGCGTCACGCGCATGAGCCGACTGGAAGAGATCGCCGAGCGCGACGGGTGGCGGTGCTGGCTCTGCGACGAGCCGGTCGATCCGTCCAGGTCGGTCAACGACGCCCGCGGGCCGAGCGTCGACAGCATGACCTCGGATGCCAAGTCCGCGAAGTCCGCCAAGTCGGCCAAGGCCGATCAGGCCGTGGAACGCCTGGCCCATCGCGGCTGCAACACCCGGAAGGGGGCGGTCAAACCCGTCATCCCGTGGCCCGATCGGCTGTTCGTCGCCGACCCGGCACCAC
This sequence comes from Mycobacteriales bacterium, assembly GCA_038321605.1. Lineage (GTDB taxonomy): Bacteria > Actinomycetota > Actinomycetes > Mycobacteriales > Jatrophihabitantaceae > Jatrophihabitans_A. The sequence continues at coordinate 7,799 of JBBQFE010000057.1, forward strand.
TAGCCGGGGTCGCTGATCGGCTCAGCCGCAAGGGTGGCAGGGAGGTGGTGGCGCGCTGTCCCAGCCGCGCCGACGCCGACGAGACCGCCGCATGGTTGGTGGACCGATTCTCCCGATTGACGCCGGGGCTGACCGTGACCGCAGCTGTGCAGCCCGGCGGTGGCCAGTTCCTGGTCGCCCTGGGCGCGGGTAGATCCTGATACCTAGGTCACAACTGCCGGTGTGGTCATGCGAGTATGGGCTGATCACGGTCATCCAGCGCCCGTCACCCACTGGGAACAGGCTGGCCCGAAGGTATTGCACACGCATAGGCAGCACTCGGCGGCGATCCCGCAGACAGTGCTCGAGACGCGAGGAGCGCGCATGACGTTGCACGGTCACGTCCCGCCGGAGCCGGACCTGGTCCAACTGCTCACCCCGGAGGGCGTACGGGTCCATCACCCGGATTTTCCGCTCGAGATCACCGACGACGAGATCTGCGCGCTGTACCGCGACCTCGTCCTGGTACGACGTTTCGACGGCGAGGCCACCGCGCTGCAGCGTCAGGGTGAACTCGGACTGTGGGCGTCCTGCCTGGGCCAGGAGGCCGCCCAGGTCGGCGCCGGTCGAGCGCTCCGCGCCCAGGACATGGCGTTTCCGACGTACCGCGAGCACGGCGTCGCCTGGTGCCGCGACGTGGACCCGGTGACCCTGCTCGGCATGTTCCGCGGGGTCAGCCTGGGCGGCTGGAACCCGAACGAGAACAATTTCAGCCTCTACACGATCGTGCTCGGGGCGCAGACCCTGCACGCGGTCGGCTACGCCATGGGGGTTGCCCGCGACGGCGCGGTCGGCACGGGTGAACCGGACCGCGACACCGCGGTGCTGACGTTCTTCGGTGACGGTGCCTCGAGCCAGGGCGATGTCAACGAGGCGTTCATCTGGGCGGCGGCGGCCAACCTGCCAGTCGTCTTCTACTGCCAGAACAACCAGTGGGCGATCTCCGAACCGGTGGAGCGCCAGACCCGGGTACCGCTGTTCCAGCGGGCGGCCGGCTTCGGATTCCCCGGCATCCGGATCGACGGCAACGACGTCCTGGCCTGCCTGGCGGTGAGCCGGATGGCCCTGGACGAGGCGCGCTCCGGGCAGGGTCCCACCCTGATCGAGGCATTCACCTACCGGATGGGCGCACACACGACCTCCGATGACCCCACCCGCTACCGGCTCTCGGAAGAGCTGGAGACCTGGAAGCTGCGGGACCCGATCGAGCGGGTGCGGGCGTATCTGATCCGCGAGGCGGGGGTCGACCAGTCCTTCTTCGACGAGATCGAGGCCGAGTCCGAGCGACTGGCCGTCCGCATTCGCGACGCCTGCCGGGCGCTGGAGGACCCGACTCCGCTGTCGGTCTTCGACAACGTCTACGTCGAGATGACCGACGAGCTGGCGGAGCAGAAGGCCAGCTACGCCGAGTATCTGGGCTCGTTCGAGGCAGCAGCCACCGGGGGTGCTGCCTGATGTCCACCTTCACCATGGCGGGTGCTCTCAACGCTGCCCTGCGCGACCGGCTGGAACACGACGACAAGGTCGTGATCATGGGAATGGACGTCGGCAAGCTGGGCGGGGTCTTCCGGATCACCGACGGCCTTCAGAAGGACTTCGGTGAGGCGCGGGTGATCGACGCCCCGCTCGGTGAGTCCGGGATCATCGGGTCCGCGGTCGGTCTGGCCATTCGCGGGTACCGGCCGGTGTGCGAGATCCAGTTCGACGGCTTCGTCTACCCCGCCTTCGACCAGATCGTCAGCCAGGTCGCGAAGATGCACAACCGCTCGCTCGGGCAGGTCCGGATGCCGATCACCATTCGGATTCCCTACGGCGGCGGCATCGGCGCGGTGGAGCACCACTCCGAGTCCCCCGAGGCCTACTTCGCCCACACCGCCGGTCTGAAGGTGGTGACCTGCTCGAACCCGTCCGACGCGTACTTCATGCTGCGCCAGTCGATCGATTCCGACGACCCGGTGATCTTCTTCGAGCCGAAGCGTCGCTACTGGGGTAAGGGCCCGGTGGAGATCGCCGAGACCGCGCCGCTGCCGTTGCACCAGGCACAGGTGGTGCGGCCGGGCAACGACGTGACCTTGGTGGCGTACGGGCCGATGGTCGCCACCGCCCTGCAGGCAGCGAAGGCGGCGACGGAGGACGGCCGGGACATCGAGGTGATCGATCTGCGGTCGCTGTCACCGATCGACACCGACACGGTGGTGGCTTCAGCGCAGAAGACCGGTCGGGTCGTCGTCGTGCACGAGGCGTCGGTGTCGCTCGGCATGGGCGCCGAGGTCGCGGCCCGGCTGCAGGAGCGGGCGTTCTATTCGCTGCAGTCGCCGGTGCTGCGGGTGGGTGGCTTCGACACGCCCTACCCAGCCAGCCGGATCGAAGAGGAATGGCTGCCCGATGTCGACCGGATCCTCGATGCGGTCGAGCGCACATTCACCTTCTAAGAAAGTTCTGGCCACCGCTTGCGCACCGCCACCGCACCGCGCCGCGGCCAGGCACCCCCACTGAACCGTTCA
>JBBQFE010000058.1:0-10232 GCA_038321605.1 Mycobacteriales bacterium
GGCGGCAGAGACACGTGAATCAGGTCCTTCCAAGGCAGATGGCGCAGACACTCTCGTCCACTCCACAACGTCGCAGCGCGGCTCAGCGATTCCCGCACGGCCGAACCATTGTCGCCCACCCTGCCATCACCCGGCATCCGGGAGGTGGCCGGTCCGCCCAGACCAGGGACCGTCAGGCGGAGGCGTTGCGCTTGTAGAAGTCCAGGTCCGCTGCAGTGCCGGACTCCTCCGGGCCGGGCGCGTCCTTCGCACCCTTGGGGTAGGGCCACGGGTTCGGGGTGCAGATCTGGCCGCCTGCCGTCCTGGTGCCGATGGTCTGCTGCATCATCACCGGAGCTATTCCGCTGGCGAGACATTCATGGCTGTGATTGTGACCCAACGCGTGACCGACTTCGTGATTCACCGCGTACAGCTGATAGGTCGAGAGATCACTCGAGTACGCCTTCGCCCCGCGCACCCAACGCGCCACGTTGAGCACGACCCGGCTGTCGGTGGGATCGAAACACGAGGTCTCGACCGGCAGGTCGTAGCCGCACAACTGACGAACGGTCATCGACGACACCATCGTGATGTGAAAGTCCACCGCGCCCGAGTCCACCCGCTGCAGCGCCGTCTTGCCATCACTGATCCAGGATTGAGAGTTGCTCAAGGCGGTCATGACCTTGCTTGCGAAAGCCTGCAGATTGACGCCCGTGATCCCGTTCTCGACCTCGATCGAGAACCTGTGCAGCGTGCCCGAGCCGATGACCTTGGACGTTCCGGGGATGGTGGCGAAGGTGCCCTTGCCCGCCTTGGTGTATGCCGGTCCGGGCGGCAACGCCAAAGCCGGCAGCACCGAGGTCTGCGCCCCCGCGCCGGGATCGTCGGACTTCAGCTGACCGTTCGAGGCGGCGACCGCGGGGCCTTGCGCTCCCGACGCCGAACCGGAACGGTCCGAACCTCCGGTGAGCGCCTGTTTCACGCTCGCCGGAGAGTTCGTGGTGACCAGCGCGAGCACCGTCAGCACGACGAGCACCGGCAACGCATAGGCACGCCACCCGTAGCGAGTGGTGAAACGGCGCCAGTGGCCGGCGAGGGTCGGGCTCGGTTTGCGAGTGGGTGGCCGCTGCCCGCCGGCCTGCCTACCCTGAGGCGTCCGTGCGTAGGTTCCTTCGGCGCGCTGCGCGCCGGGCCGTCTGTTGGCAGCCATCTGACGCTCCCGCTCGGGCGCTGAAGGGTGACTCACCCGGTCAGGTTCCCACATCAGATGCGCCGCGCCCGTCATTTGCGCGCTGTCGCAGCGCCAGAATTGCCCTGGCTGTGACGCTCGGATCCTCCAGTTGCGCGGTGTGCCCGACATCCGGCAATACCAGCAGCGTGGCGTCGGGGATCGTGGTGGCGACCTTGGGGGCGTTGGACACATTGACGAGCTTGTCCAGTTGACCCCAGACGACCAGGGTCGGCGCCGCGACCGCGGACATCCGATGCCAGACCGAACGGGTGCCGGTGGCCAGGTAGCTCCGGATGAGTCCCCTGAACGACATCAACAGGGCGTCGTGCGCCCAGCCCATTTCGCGACGGGCCACGACGTCGGCCGCAGCCTCGGCCAACCGGTTGGCAGGCACCCGCTCAGGGTGCGCGAAACACAGGTTGATCAGGGCTTTCGCACGCCTTTCGGGGCTTGCCTGATCGAGCTTGCGCAGCGCCCGCTTTCCGACGGCGGGAACCAGCAGCAATGGCAGTAGCAGGTCGCCGCCCTTCCGCGGCCGCAGGTCCGGTACGGCCGGTGAGATGAGGGTGAGGGTGCGCACCAGATCGGGTCGGGTCGCGGCCACCTTGAGCGAGATTGCCCCGCCCATGGAGTTGCCGACCAGGTGAACCGCGCCGCGCCCGGACTGTTCCAGGTAACCGATCACGATTCGGGCATGCGCGTCGATGGAGTAGTCGGCACCGACCGGTGGTCCGGAGCTACCGAAGCCCGGCAGATCGATCGAGTGCCCGTCGAACCAGGGCGACAGCAGGTCCGCCAGGTCGGTGAAATTGGTGGAAGCACCACCCAGGCCGTGCACGTACAGCGCCGGTTCGGGCTCCGGCGCGGTCGAAGGCGTGACCCGGACGAAGACGTCGGTGGCCGCGATCGTGTGGAACTGTCCGGGCCATGGGGTGCGCGCTGGGTCGGGTGTGGCCAGCGGGTAGCCCGTCGGTGACGCGAGCTCGGCCAGCCTGGGTCGCGCGCTGGAGCCCGAGCCGGTGCGGCGTCGGGCAAGGACCCGGCTGGGCGTGATGGTCATCTGGCGGACACCTGCGCTTTCGGTCCGCGGCCGGATGCCCGGCGCGCGCAGTCCCAGGGTACTGACCGGTAGGATCTGCGGCGGGGCAGGCCGGACCAGGAGAAGGGTCACCATGACCGACGCAGTGGACACCTCGCGGGGATCCCGGCTGCCCCGGTCCGCACGGCGCAAGCAGTTGCTGGCCGCTGCCCAGGATGTGTTCGTGAACAACGGCTACCACGCCGCAGCGATGGACGACATCGCCGTCCGCGCCGGCGTCTCGAAGCCCGTGCTCTACCAGCACTTTCCGGGCAAGCTCGATCTCTACCTCGCGCTGCTGGACACCCACGCCGAGGAGCTCGTCGGACGGGTTCGGGAGGCGCTGGCCGAAACGGATGACAACCGCACCCGGATCCACAACGTGATGACCGCCTACTTCGACTTCGTGGACGGAGAGGACCGGGGCGACGACGGCGCCTTCAGGCTGATCTTCGAGTCCGATCTGGGCAACGAGCCGGCGGTGCGCGAACGGGTCGACCGGGTCGCTCGGCTGACCATGCAGGCGGTCGCCGACACGGTCGCCGCCGACACCGGGCTGTCCCGGGCTCAGGCGGAGTTGCTCGGAGTGGCCCTGACCGGAGCTGCCCAGATCGCGGCGACCTGGTGGTTGGATGCGGACCGTCCGGTGACCAAGGCCGAGGCGATCCGGCTGCTGGAAACCCTGCAGTGGCGGGGAATCTCGCACTTTCCCCTTCATGGCGCACCGCAGGCAACCTGACCGTTCGCTCATAGCGCAGCGATCCCGTTCGGCACCGGCGGTGGGCCTGCACTAGCTTTGTAGGTGTCGGGCCTGCGCCCGTCCACGATCTACCGGTCCGGATCAGCGAACCCGATGCGGACCGTCGGTACCAACTATCAGGAGGCTCCTCGTGGAGGTCAAGATCGGCGTTCTGCACACCCCCCGCGAGATCACGCTGGAGAGCACCCAGACTCCAGCGGAGGTCGAGGAACTGGTGGCGACCGCCCTCAAGAGTGTTGACGGGCAACTCTCGCTGTCCGACGAGCGTGGCCGAAAGGTCATCATCCCTGCCAACCTCATCGCCTACATCGAGATCGCCCAGGCGGACATGCGCCGGGTCGGCTTCGTCGCCGGCTGACCCTGGTTCAGTTGGACAGGCCGATAGCGGTCATGCGTTCGGTGTGCTTGGTCGTGATCCGATCGATCAGCTGCCCGATCTCGGCCAGGCCACCCGCACCGCCCACGATGAGATCGGTCAAGGCGTCGCGTTCCGCGGCCACCCGTTGGGTCTGACTGATCGCCTCTCCCACCAGCCGCCGTCCCCACAGCGACAACCGGGAGGCAGCGGTCGGATCGCTGTCGATCAGTAGCCCGACCTCGCGCACGGCGAACGCCGAATTTCCCGCGTCTGCGAGCGCCTCCGTCACCAGTTCTCGGGTGGACAGATCGACGAATTCGGCTACTTCGCGATAGAAGTCAGCGGCAAGCCCGTCCCCTACATAGGCCTTCACCAGCGCCTCACCCCACGTGCGGGGTTCCGTTCGGGCGTGGAACGTCTCGAAGGTGTCGACGAAGGGCTGCATCACCTCGAACGGATCCGCGCCCATCAGGGTGATGCGGCCGGCCAGCTTGCCGTAATGGCTCATCTCGGTGGCCGCCATCTCCGACAGCGCAGCACGCTGAGCCGTCGTCGGTGCCATCCGGGCGTCGGCGGCCATCCGGTCGAAAGCGCTCAGCTCGCCATAGGCCAGGACGCCGAGCAGTTCCAGGATCGCCGGCCGGTCGACGTCGCTCGCCGGTCCCTGACCACCCGTCATCTGACCCCACCTCACGATTTCGCCCACCGGTTCGTGGGACGTTGAGGGCCACGCTAGCGCCCAGCTGACCGATATGCCGGTGCCGGGACGGTAGAGTGGGGTTGAGTCGCGGGCCCCTAGCCGGGCCAGCGTCACGTCCTAGCGGGTTTCTGCCGCGCTGGCGGCCGGTACCAACGGCCGCGCCGCAGGTGCCCACTCGCCATCGCACCTGTATGCAGAAGTGGATTTCTACCATGACCGACGCTGCCCTCGAATCAGCGGCACCGCTCGCCGCGCTAGCACCTGTGAAGCCGGAGAGCCCGCTGTTCTCAGACTTCGCCATCCGGCCCGAGATCATCGAGTCCCTGCTCGACGTGGGCATCGAGCACACCTTCGCAATCCAGGAACTCACGCTTCCGATCGCGTTGGCGGGCCAGGATCTCATCGGCCAGGCGCGAACCGGAACCGGCAAGACATTGGGCTTCGGTGTGCCGCTGCTCAACCGGCTCGTGCTGCCCAGTGCAAAGGCGGCAGCACCCCAGGCGCTGGTCATCGCACCTACCCGCGAGCTCGCGGTGCAGGTTGCCGGCGACCTCAGCACCGCGGGCAAGAAGCTCGGCGCGAAGGTGGTGAACATCTACGGCGGCCGCGCCTACGAGCCGCAGGTGGAGGCACTCAAGGCCGGTTGTGACGTGGTGGTGGGCACCCCGGGACGGCTCCTCGACCTGTCTCAGCAGGGGCACCTCAAGCTCGGGCACGTCCGTTGTCTGGTCCTCGACGAGGCTGACGAGATGCTGGACCTCGGCTTCCTGCCCGACATCGAGAAGCTGATGGCGATGCTGCCAGCGGGTCGACAGACCATGCTGTTCTCCGCCACCATGCCGGGGCCGATCGTCTCGCTGGCCAGGCAGTTCCTGAACCAGCCGATGCAGATCCGGGCCGAGTCCGACACCGAGATTCCGGCCACCGAGCACGTCGAACAGTTCGCCTACCGGGCGCACGCGATGGACAAGGTCGAGGTGCTGGCGCGCATCCTGCAGGCCAAGGACCGTGGCCTGACCATGATCTTCACCCGCACCAAGCGCACCGCCCAGAAGGTCGCCGACGAGCTCGTCGAGCGCGGTTTCGCAGCTGGCGCAGTACACGGGGACCTCGGACAGGGAGCGCGGGAGCAGGCGCTGCGGGCGTTCCGTTCGGGCAAGGTCGATGTGCTGGTGGCCACCGATGTGGCAGCTCGCGGACTGGATGTCGACGATGTCACCCACGTGATCAACTATCAGTGCCCCGAAGATGCGATGACGTATGTGCATCGCATCGGGCGTACGGCACGCGCGGGCAAGTCCGGCGTCTCGGTCACCCTGGTCGACTGGGATGACCTGCCCAAGTGGAAGATGATCTGCGACTCCCTGAACCTGCCGTTCCATGAACCCTCCGAGACCTACTCGACTTCTGAGCACCTGTTCCTCGAGCTGAACATCCCGGCCGGGGCCAAGGGTGTGCTGCCGCGGGGCGACCGGACCCGCGCAGGTCTGGATGCCGAACGGGTGGAAGATCTGGGCGGCCCCAAGATGCGAACGAGCGGCGGTCGGGATGCAGCCGGCGCAGGCGGCCGCGGCGGTGCAGCCCGGTCCGGTGGTGCACGGGCAACCGGCGGTTCTGACGGCAGCGCCCGCGGTCGTTCCCGAACCCGCGCCCCCTCAACCGACTCCCATGGCCCCGACGCCGCGCGTGAGAATTCGAGCCATGACGCCGCCTCGGGCGCTCCGGAGAAGTCCGCGGCAGCAAGCCGGAACCGCCGTCGGCGCCGGACCCGCTCCGGCGGGGCAGCGGAGGCGAGCATCGCCACCTCGGCCGGCGACTCCACAGCCGGTTAGGTCAGGATGTCTGAGTGGCCTACCCAGACGAGCTGACGGCCGAGACCGGCTCTGGCAACCGTGCCGGGCACGGCTCCGACCCGCAGCACCCCGCACTGCTCGCCTATCGCGCCCGCACCCGACGCTCCATGTCGATCTACGCGGGCGCGCTCGTCCTGATCCTGCTGCTCACCTTCGTGGTGATCAAGGTGATCTATGCACACGGTGAACTGACCAAGGTCAGCAGGCTGACAGCTCCGGCCCCGGCCACCATCGCGATCACGCCGACGGCTGAGCGACTGTCGTTGCGGTGGCGTTCCACCGATCGGCCCGCTGGCGGAAACCCGTATTCCAGCGGCATCGTCGTCACCTACGCCGGTCACACGGTGAATGGTCGGGATGCCCTGACGGGCGCGGTGCGCTGGCACTACACCCGCTCGGACGAGGATGTGTGCGATGTGGTCCAGCAGGACCAGAGCACCATCGCCTTCTACAACCGGGATGGCAACTGCGATGAGGTGACCGCCTTCGTCACCGCCACCGGCGAGCCGAAGTGGTACCGGACACTGACCGATGACGGCAGGTTGTCGGTTTCGAGCGCACCCAACGTCGTGCTGGTCGTCTCGGACACCACGGTCCATGTGTTCGACAATGCCGGTGGCATCGACCGGTGGGCCTGGGCGGCTCCGAACGGATGCATCGTGGACCGCGCCCTGGGCGGCACCAACGGTGTCCTGGCCAGCTATCACTGCGGCACTACGAACCACCTGATGGTGCACGACCTGACGACCGGCGCCGAGGTGCCCCGGTGGACGATCACGGTGGCCACGCCGTTTGTGCCCGTCGCTGCAGGCACACTGCTGGCCGCCGCATCCGCAACCACCGGTCGGGTACAGATCTTCTCGGCCGACAAAGGGGTCGCCGGCGCCTTCGTTTCGGTGGGCGACCCCTCGACGGTGCGGGCGCAACTGCCTGCGCTGTCCCGATCCCAGACCACGACCGAGAGCTTCGACGCCAAGGGCAGGGTATTCGAACTGGTACGGCTCGAGGCAGTTTTCTGCCTGAATTCAGTCGGTAGGACGCTCTGGAGCGCACCGTCGGATCAGGCTCCCACGGTCATCGACGGCGATCAGGTTGCAACTGCCCGCGGTGCCACCCTCGTTCTGCACACCCTGACCACCGGTCGCCCCACCAAGACCGTCACCCTCACCGGCCGCAGCACTGTCGGGGCCCGGGTGTTCGAGGTCTCTTCGGGTCTGGTCATCGCAGGCACCACTACGGAGATGTACTCATGAAGACAACCCTGCACACCGCTGCCGGACCTATCGCAGCAATGGACACGCTCGGCCTCATCGGCGAGCAGCCAGTGGTCGCCACCGTGCTGTTCGTCCCGGGCTACACCGGCAGCAAGGAGGACTTCCTGCCGTTGCTGCGCCCGTTGGCCGAGGCCGGGATCCGCTCGGTCTCGATCGACATGCGCGGACAGTACGAGTCCGGTTGGGCCGACTCCGAGGCCGGGTACCGGATCTCCGCGCTGGCAGCCGATGTCACCGAACTTGCCGAACGGCTCGCGACCGATGGCTGCCCCCTGCATCTGGTCGGCCATTCCTTCGGTGGCCTGGTCACCCGTGCGGCGGTGTTGAACAAGCCCGAACTGTTCGACAGCTTCACCCTGATGGGTTCGGGACCGGCGGCGATCAGCGGCCCTCGCCTGACCGCGATGGTGGCTGCGGAGCCGATCCTCGCGCAGCACGGGCTCGAGGCCCTCTGGGAGCACATTGCCCTGCTGTCACAAGCCGATCCGAAGTTCCGGAAGTCTCCGCCCGCACTGCTGGCCTTCCTGCGCGAGCGATTCCTGGCCAATGATCCGCTCGGCCTGCGGGTGATGGGCGATGAGTTGCGCAGCGCCGATGACCGCACCGAAGACCTCTCCCGCGTCGAGCTTCCGATCCTGGTGTTACACGGCGCCGATGACGACGCCTGGACGCCCGCGATTCAAACCGACATGGCCCGTCGACTGGGCGCAGAGCACCGGGTGATCGCCGATGCGGCCCACTCCCCCGCAGTGGAGAACCCGGCTTCGACGCTCAGCGCGCTCACGTGGTTCTGGGAGCACAGACCCGGTAGGAGCTGACGCCCGAAGGCGGGTCAGGTCCGCCGTCCGGCCGTCATCATGTTTCGGCCACCAAGGTCCCCAAACCCGCCCAGGTGTCCTTCTTGGTCGACACCGCCGCACCCTCGGGACATACCTTCCGATAGTCACACCAGGAGCACGACGGTCCGGGTCTCGGCTCGAACACCTCGTCCGGATCCGCACCCCCGGCCACGGTGTCCTGAGCCGCGATGATGTCCGTGGCGGTCTGTTCGGCGCGGCCGAGGTGCTGCTGCAGCGAGTCTTCGGTGTGATCGAACGCGGCAATCTCCCCGGTGGGCAGATGATGCAGTTCCACCCGGCGGCAGCGCTGATGCAACGTCCGCTCGGCCGCCAAGGCGTACAGCGCCAGCGCCAGCGAGCCGCGAGCGTCGCTGCTGTCCAGCCGGGTGCGTCCGGTCTTGTAGTCGACGATCACCAGCTCCGAGTCTCGCTCGTCGATGCGATCAGCCCGCCCCGACACCGCGATCACAGCGGTGCGGGTGGCGACCGTCCGTTCGACTCCACGCGGCTCCTCGGCACCGGGCCAACGCTCCTGCTCGTCGGTCAGGTAGTCACGAACCCAGCGCGCGGCCTGTTCCCGCCAGCCCTGAGCCTGCGCGTCATCGGCGAAACCGTCCGTCTGCCAGTGCCTTCGGACCAGCGTTGCGCCCGCGTCGGGAGTTCGCTGCTCGGCCGGCAACTGCCACCAACGCGCGAGCGCGACATGGACCGCTGCGCCCACCGTGTTGTGTGCCCAAGGCGGCCCTTTAGGAGGCGCCGGGCGCTGCAGGTAGGCGAAGCGGTAGCGCCGGGGGCAATCGAAACTGGCCAACTTCGAGGGGGTCGCAGCGAACAGCGGTCGGGGCAGACCGCTGAACGCCAGCTGCTCCGGACCTGCCGGGGTCACCAACTGCCACCGCCGGAGTCGCCACCGCCGCCACCCCAGTCGCCGCCACCGCCGCCGCCCCAGTCGCCGCCGCCGCCGTTCTGCGCTGAGTCCTGGCCCTGCTCGTAGCCCTGGTTGTAGCCGCTGTCATAGCCGCCGCCGTAGCCGTAGCCACCGAAGCCCCCGCCGAAACCCCAGCCCCACCCTGGCGACAACGCCTCGGCGATCAGCAGCGTCTGCCAGAACGGCATCGAATACCAGCCACCGGCATACCCCCCACCACCGGCGAAGTAATAGGGCGCGCCCGGTTGGTACTGCGGATAACCCTGGACGTTCTGTCCGTTGACGTTGATCTGCTGCTGTTCGGTCAGCTGGGGCGCGCTCGATTCGGCCAGTGGCGGCAACTCGGGCCCCGGGTCCAGACCGAGTGCGGTGCGGGCGGTGCGGGCAGCCTGCAAACCCTCGAGCACCGATCGCCGGGCGCCACCGAGCTGAGCTACCGAGGTCGCCGAGGAAAGCTGGGAACCGGTGGAGTTGAACCGCTCCGACGCATCTGCCATCGCCTGCCTGGCGACCGCGTTGTCACCCGGCTGCAGCGACCCGACATCAGCCGCCAACCGGTCATAGAAGGGTTGGATGAGGGCCCTGGCGTCGGCGAGCGCGCGCTTGTCCTTGCGCTTGCGGCTGAAGCTGAGCAGTCCGATGGCGCCGGCGCCGAGCACCCCGAACACCGCCAGGATGGTCCAGCCGCTGGTGCCACTTGAAGAAGAGCTTGAGGATTTGGTGTCAGCGGTCGTACCGGTGCCCGAGGAGCCGCACGAGCCGACCTTCGGTGCTGCGGCCACCAGCTTCGCGAAGTCCTGGATCGTCGCTGTGATGTCGTTGTTCGCGGTGAGCGTGGCACGGGTGTCGGCCACCGCCTTCGTCGCGGCAGATCCCGCCGCACCACTGCAGAGCGCGTTCGAACGGGCGTTGAAGGTGTGGCCCACGAAGACGCCCACGGTGACGGTGCCGCCGAGCTTCTCACCGATCTGCTGTGCCAAGGTGGCCGCATCGCCTGCTACCGGGCAGGACCGCGATCCTGACGCTGGAGTCCAACGCCGCTGCCGCGCTGGTCTGATCGATGGTCACCGCGGTCGCGTCCGTGGCCACATAGAGAGTGCTGGACTGCAGGTTGGTGACGGAGTCGCTGACCACGTCGGCCGAGGCCGGGGCCGCCGTCACGAACAACAGGCCAACCACTGCCACGGCGCCGACCAGCACGGAGCGGATGCGCATCATGTCCTCACGTTACT
>JBBQFE010000059.1:0-10172 GCA_038321605.1 Mycobacteriales bacterium
TCAAGCTCCGGACGGCAGCTTTCGCAACCGCTTCGGCACCGACGGTCAATGGCACGACGAACCCAGCGTGCAGGACTGCTGGGGACGGGCGTTGTGGGGGCTGGGTAGCTGCGCGGCCCGATCCGATCAGCTGTCCGCCCGAGCACTGCACCACTTCGAACGCGGTGCCGACCGGCGGTCGCCGTGGCCGCGGGCGATGGCCTTCGCCGCTCTGGGTGCGGCCGAGGTGCTCACGATGGATCCGAAGCACCGTCAGGCACGGGAGCTGCTGCGTGACGCGGCAACCCTGATCGGTCGCCCGGCCTCGCGCAGCTGGATGTGGCCCGAGCCCCGGTTGAGATATGCCAATGCCAGCCTTGCCGAAGTGGTCCTCGCTGCCGGCACCCTGCTCAAGCTGCCCGCACTGGTTCGAGACGGGCTGGCCATGGTGGACTGGCTGCTCACCTGCGAGACCCGCAACGGCCACCTGTCGCTCGCTCCGGTTGGCGGCTGGGCTCACGGGGAGCCCCGGCCCGGTTTCGATCAGCAACCGATCGAGGCGGCCGCGCTAGCAGATGCCTGCGCGCGGGCGTTCGAAATCACCTCAGACATCCGCTTCTCCCGCGGTGTGCTGATGGCCGCGCGCTGGTTCGCCGGTGACAACGACGCAGGCACGCCGCTGCACGATCCGGTCAGCGGCGGCGGTTACGACGGGCTCGAGCCGACCGGACGAAACGAGAACCAGGGTGCCGAGTCGACCCTTGCGCTGATCTCGACGCTTCAGCAGTACCGCTTGCTGTTCGATGCCGCTGAGCCGTCGCCGTCGATCCAGGCCGGCACCGGACCGTGAGCATCGACCCGGTCTACGTCCACCGTGACAGCCAGCGACTGCTCGCCGATCCAGCGCGCGTCATCGCCAAACTCTTCCTGCCCGGTCAGGAGCTTCTCGCCAGCGGCATCTCGCGTGCCGACGCGGTGGTGCAGCGGCTGCTGCTGCTGTCCGAGGACGAGGTGTCAGCCACTCTTGCCGAGACCGTGGCCGACTTCGAAGACCGTCATCGTGACCTGCCCGCCATCCTGCGGAAGAACTTCGACCTCGTGTCGCACCGCCTGCCGGATGCCGCGGAGCTGTCCGACCATCGACGAGCTCTGATCGGGGCGTACTTCACCCAGGAGTACTCGGTGGAATCCGCTGCACTGCTCAATCCCTCGATGGTCGCGCACCCGGACCAGACCGGCTTGGCTCCCGGCGACCTGCGGTTCATCATGAGCGCGCGCGCCGTGGGCGAGGGCCACATCTCCAGCATCGAATTCCGCACCGGCGTCTTCTCCCCGCCCGCGACGATCCGGGTGGACGATCCCGGTCCGTACCTGACCACAGCCGACTCGATACCGGCACCGATCTCGCGGGAGTTCGTCAGAGACAGCCTGGCTCACCGACCCGATGCCTCGCTGGCGGATCACCTGCTCAGCCTGCTGCCGGCCCAGTTCAGCGCCGACGATCTGGAGCTGGCATTGGCTTCGGTGGCCAGGGACCAGCTGACCCGGTCCAGTACCACCGCCATCATCGAACGGATTCGCTGGATCGCCGCCTGCAACTACGTGCTGCGCTTCCCGCCGGACCTGCCACTGGCCGGCACGGTCATCGTGCCGATGTCACCGGATGAGCGCCAAGGGGTCGAGGACGCGCGTTTCACCAGATTCACCGACGATGACGGCAGCATCACCTACTACGCCACCTACACCGCGTTCGACGGCTCGCAGGTGGCCCCGCATCTGGTGCAGACCGACGACTTCCGCACCTTCGACGTCAGCCAGCTGATCGGCAAGGCGTCCAGGAACAAGGGAATGGCGCTCTTTCCCCGCAGGATTGCGGGACGGTTCTTCGCCCTGTCGCGGTGGGACCGCGAAAGCATCGACATCACGAGCTCGGACGATCTGCACCGGTGGCACCAGGCGGTCACCGTGCAGGCTCCGGAGCAGCCCTGGGAACTGATCCAGCTCGGCAACTGCGGTCCGCCGTTGGAGACCCCGCAGGGCTGGCTGGTGTTGACGCACGGCGTAGGTCCGATGCGCCGGTACGGCATCGGGGCCATCCTGCTCGACCTGGACGACCCGACGATCCTGCTCGGCGCACTGACCGAGCCACTACTGACTCCCACCGGGGACGAACGCAACGGGTACGTACCCAACGTGGTGTATTCCTGCGGCGGGCTCATCCACGGCGAGGTGCTGCTGATCCCCTACGGCTGCAGCGATTCCTCGATCAAGTTCGCCACGGTCGAACTGCCCGCCCTGATGGCAGCCCTGCTGCGGACCTGATCGGCGCGGTGCGGCGTGGGTGACCGGACGGATCTGCGACCTACACCGGCCCGAGGCGGCACAGCGACGTCAGCACCGGAACCGGATGCAATTGTTGCCCGCCGGCGAAGTCGATGCTGAGCACGGACTCATTCGGCAGCGGCGTCCAGCGATCGAGGTCCTCGACGAAGCCGGAGGACACCACCACGTGCAGTCCGGCGGTCTGCAAGTGGCACAGGTCGTAGTACGGCGGCGGAGCAGGGTCATCCGGGGTCGACAGCATGATGTCGGGCACCTGGGTGGCGTCGTGCCAGTTGAGCACGTGGACGCCACTGGGGCCGAGGAACATCGAGTTGAGACTGGACGCGCTGAGACCGGCCCGCACCGCACGGTCGCTGATCCGGGCCACCGCCTGGGCCAGGGCCGAGCCACCGGCGCTGATGACCTGGTCGGTGACGGCGAATTCGTCCAGAACCGCGAGAAAGAAGCTTTCGCTGTCGGTGCTGCCCAGCGGCTGGCGGTCCTCGGCAGGAGCGCCGTGCTCAGGTGTACGCCCCCTAAGGCCGGACACCAGGGCAGCGGGGCCGATGGCGCCGTTGTGCATCATCGCCCAGTTCTCCCGGACGAACGGGTGGGTGTTCGCCAGTCCCCAGCCGAAGCCTGGGGTCGCCCAGCGCAGATGTACCAGTCCAGCCGTGGTGGCGATCTCGTGAGCAACGGTGACGAAGTCCGGATCAGACCTCGCCGCAGCCGTCGAACGGTGCGACCGCAACTGCCCGGATGCACTGTCCAGATAGGCCAGGCCCCAGCCATGACCGTGCACCGTCGACAACTGGACCAGCCGGGCCAGCGCACGCTCGCCCAGCACCTCGGCCAGCGTTCTCGGCTCGTCGGAAACCCACCCGGCCAGCCTGCACATCAGACGTACTTGCCCATTCCACCGGCGACGTCGATGACCGCACCGGTGATGTAACTGGCGCGCGAGCCGGCCAGGAAGGCAACGAGTCCGGACACCTCGTCGACCGTGCCGAACCTGCCCATCGGCACCTCGGCTGCGGCCAGACCGTCGAGGAACACGTCCAGGGTCTGCTCGGGTGCCCGCCTGGCCCGGATGTTCTCCCACTGCGGGGTCACCACGAAACCGATGTTGACGCTGTTGACCAGGATGTTCTCGGATCCGAACTCCGCGGCGAGAGCCTTGTTGAGATTCAGGCAGGCAGCGCGGTTCACGGTGGTGGCGAAGAACGCCGGGTCGGGGTATTTCGCGTAGACCGCATTGATGTTGATGACCCGCGCCGCGTGGCTGGCCCGCAGATGGGGCAGCGCGGCCCGCACACACCGGATCTGGGAGAAGAGTTTGACGTCCAGGTCGTGCTGCCAGTCTGTGTCGCTCAGCGTCTCGAAGTTACCCGGCCGGGCGCCACCGGCATTGTTCACGAGGATGTCCAACCCACCGAGGGCGTCTGCGGCGGCGGCCACGAAGTCGTTCACCTGCGCAGGGTCGGTGACATCGGCGACCTGATGGAAGATGGTGACCGGTTCAGGGCTGCCAGGATCACGATGCTGGCTGATGGCTTCGGCGGCTTCGGTGAGCTCCGCTTCGTTGCGGGAGCAGATCGCCACCGATGCTCCTTCGGCAACCAGTTCCTCTGCCACCGCAAGGCCGATACCCTTCGAACCTCCGGTGACGATCGCCCTTCTTCCGGCCAGACCGAGATCCATCAGGCGTCCGCGGCGGGCGTCTGGGCCTGCGCTGCAGCATGCTCGATCAGCGTGGTCCTCGGTGGGCTGAACACGTCCACCTCTACGCAACCCTGCTCGCCGGCCTTCGCGCCGTGCGGCACCCAGGGCGGGATCACGGCCATGTCGCCGGCGCGCATCGTCCGGGTGGTGCCGTCGATGGTGAAGTCGAAGTCGCCAGCCAGCACCACGACGACCTGCTCCTCGACGTGGGCATGCAGCGGCGCCACGGTGTGTGGCTCGAAGGTCACGTAGTTGGCCAGCGAGTTCTGGCCCAGCGTCGGCTGGAATTTCAGGCCCGGCACGAACTCCACCGATGGCGTGGCGGCCAGGTCCACGAAGATGCCCGGCGCGGTCGGGACCCCGGCTTCTTCAAGGCTGAAGTGTTCCTGGCTCATAGCTTGTCTCCTGTGTCTGGATCGGTTGGGAACTCGTCGATGACCTGAGCCAGGCGTGCGATGCCCAGATCGATTTCTGCCTCATCCGCACGGCTGAACGACAGCCGCAGATAGTCGTGCCTGACCTGCTCGGCGAAGAACGGTGCGCCGGGGACGAAGGCGACGTTCGCCGCGCGGGCAGCCAACGCAAGCTCCGCGGTGTTCACCCCGGGCACCCGTAGCCAGCTGAAGAATCCGCCGCGTGGCACGGTCCACTGCGCGGCCGGGTCCAGGTGCGCAGACAGCGCGCGGGCCATCGCCTCGCCGCGGTCGCGGTACAGCGCCCGTTCCCGCTCGAGCTGGGCAGGCAGGAAGCCGCCGCGCAGGTAGGCCTCCACCATGCGTTGTCCCATGGCTCCGGCGCACTGGTCGGAATTCTGCTTGGCCACCACGAGCTGGGCGATCACCTCGGCGGGTCCGGCCGCCCAGCCCAGCCGAATGCCGGGAAAGAACGTCTTGGAGAAGGTGCCGATCTGCACGACCATGTCAGGCGCCTGGGACCAGAGGCTGACGCTGCGGTCGCCGTAGAAACCCAGCTCGCGGTACGCCACGTCCTCCACGATGAGTATGCGGTGGGCCCGGCAGAGTTCGATCAGTGCAGCACGGCGTGACTGGCTCATGCTGCGACCGCTCGGGTTCTGGTAATCGGGAATCGTGTACACCAGCTTGGGAATCACCCCACCGGCGACGAGCTCGGCCAGCGCCTGCACGTCGAGGCCGTCATCGTCCATCGGCAGGGCGCGCAAGACCGCGTCGAGGCCGGCGAATCCGGAGATGGCGCCGAGATACGTCGGTTCCTCGACTGCCACCACATCGCCGGGGTCGATCATGCTCTTGGCGATGAGCGTCACGGCGTCGATGCCACCGCTGGTCACCATCAGCTCCGCGTCGGCGGGCCGCAGCCCGTCCGCCTCGAGCAGGTAGTCGGCGAAGGCGTCGCGGGTGCCGGCGATGCCGTTACTCGGCGCGTACTGCAGTGCGACCCGGGCGTCGCCGTCCAGGATGTCACTTACGATGCCAGCCACCGTGTCGGTGGGAAAGAGTTCGGGTGCCGGAAAGCCACCGGTGAAATTGATGACCCCGTCCGCGTTCGCCAGCGCCAGGATGCCGGTCAGGAACCCGTCGTTGCCGGCAGTTCGCCTGGCCAATCGGGACTGCCAGCCGCCAACCGTCGGAGCATCGACGTCGGTAGCTGCCGGTTGCGCGAGAACCATCTGGTGTCCTTCCACCCTGCTGCGGTGAAGCCTTCGACCCGGCTCCGTGCACCAACCGAACGGCAGCGAACGCGAAGCCAGAAGCCTTGACAAGACCTTACATCTGAATAGAGACTCTGCGTCAACACTTTACATCCTATAAGTCAACTGTGCTGATCGCCTTACCTTTGCGGGGGAAATCGAGTGCCAACGGACAAGACGGCTTCGGACGGCACGCCGTTGCGGTCGATCTCGGAATACACCGAGGCACCCGTCGCGGCCGTTGCGCTGGACGACATCGACCTGCGGCTGCTCCGGTTGCTCAGTGAGGACGCCCGCAGCTCGCAGCGCGGACTGGCGCGCGAACTGGGGATGTCGCCACCCGCCGTTGCCGAACGAATCGCCCGGCTCGAGCGGCAGGGGGTCATCGTCGGCTACTCAGCGCGGTTGAACTGGGGCGCGCTCGGATTTCCGACCACCGTCCTGATCACCATCACCGTGAATCAGGGATACCGGCAGGGCCTGATCATGCAGGAACTGATGAGCATCCCCGAGGTCGACGACGTCCTGTTGGTCACCGGCGACGTCGACATGATCGTCCGCGCCCGGGTACGCGACCACACGCACCTGCGCGAGCTGTTGCTCAGCCGGGTATGGCAGATCGACGGAATCCTGCGTACCGAGACGGCGCTCGCCATCGCCGAGATGCCCGCCAAGAACAGCGCCGCCGAGCTGCTGTCAGCGATGACCGCAGCCACCGAAGCCGCCACCACAGCCGTTGGCACAACCTCGACCACCAAGGGAGCTACCAAGCGATGAGCGGACACGCCGAAGACATCTCAGCCTCGGCCGGCATCGGCAGGGCCGGGTTCGTCGCCGAGCACGGGCTGCACTCCCCCGAGCAGCGCAGTGCAGTGCCCGAGGTCCTCGCGCGGATCACCGAGCTCGGTCTGAAGACCGTCCGCGTCATCATCGTCGACCAGCACGGCATCCCCCGCGCAAAGTTCCTGTCC
This sequence comes from Mycobacteriales bacterium, assembly GCA_038321605.1. GTDB lineage: Bacteria > Actinomycetota > Actinomycetes > Mycobacteriales > Jatrophihabitantaceae > Jatrophihabitans_A. The sequence goes on from JBBQFE010000059.1 coordinate 6,664, forward strand.
CCGCGTGCAGCGGCAGCGGCCTTCACCAACGGCGTGGACTTCTCCGGCGCGATCTACAGCCTGGACACCGGCAACCACGTCTTTCCGCCGGCCTTCGCCCCCGGGGGCGGCTTCGGCATCGAGGAGTTCACCGGCTTCCCCGACGTGGTGATCGTCCCTGATCCATTGACCTTTCGGGTGTTGCCGTGGGCTCCGGACACCGGCTGGGTCATCTGCGACGCGTACTTCTCCTCGGGCGTGCCGTTGCCGCTGGACGGCCGCCGACTGCTGCGCGGCCAGCTCGAACGACTCGAGGAGCGCGGGCTGCGTTACCTGTCCGGCCTCGAAGTCGAGTTCTACATCACCCGGCGGACCTCGGCGACGATCGGCCTGGACGAGACCGGCCAGCCGCCGCGCGCACCCGAGGTCGATGTGTTCGCACACGGCTACCAGTACCTGTCCGAGGTGCGGATGGACTCGGTGCTCGACACCGTCAACGCACTGCGGGACGGGCTCGAGGCCGTGGACCTGCTGCCGCGCTCGATGGAGGACGAGTGGGGCCCCGGGCAGTTGGAGTTCAGCTTCAGCCCCCTGGAGGGCCTCGGTTCGGCCGATGCCATGGTGCTCTTCCGCAGTGCGGTGAAGCAGATCTGCCAGCGCCGCGGTCTGCAGGCGAGCTTCATGTGCTGGCCGTCGCTGCCGAACTTCTTCGCTTCGGGCTGGCACCTGCACGCCTCGCTGCTCGATCAGGCAGGGGCGAACGTGTTCGCCTCCGACACCGACATCCTGTCGCCCATCGGCCTGCAGTACGTGGCCGGGCAGCTCGCTAACGCCCAGGCGATGAGCCTGTTCGCGACGCCGACGGTCAATGGTTACAGCAGGTTCCGGCCGTACTCCTTCGCGCCGGACCGGGTGGCGTGGGCGGTGGAGAACCGGGGCGCGCTTATTCGGGTGCAGGGTGGCCCGGGTGACAGCGGCACCCACCTGGAGAACCGGTTGGGTGAGCCTGCCGCGAACCCGTACCTCTATCTCGCGGCCGATATCGCCGCCGGTCTCGATGGCATCGACCGCGGGTTGCAGGCGCCGGCGCCGGTCTCGGCGGACCCGTACGCGAACGAGGACGCTCCTCTGCTGCCGACCTCGATGGGCGCCGCCATCGACGCGCTCGCCGCCGACAGCCTGTACCGGGACCAGTTCGGCGCAGGCTTCGTCGACTACTTCCTCATGATGAAGCGCGCCGAACTGGCGCGTTGCGAAGAGACCGTGGCCGCATCGGAGAACCCCGATGCCGAAGCGGCGCGACAGGAGTGGGAGATGCGTGAGTACTTCGAGTTCTTCTGAGCCGACGACCGGTCTTCAGCACGTGGTGCTGTTCGCGTTTCCCGAGGATCTGAACGACACCGATGCCGCGGAGATGCGCCGCCAGATCACTTCCTGGCCGGAGCTGATCGGCGGCTTCCGGTCCCTGCGGTTCGGTTCCGACCTCACGGGAGCGCGAACCAGGGGACATCAGTACCTGCTCTACATGGAGTTCGACAGCGCGGTCGAGCTCGTGGCCTATCAGCAACACCCGGTGCACCAGGTCTTTCTCGCCTGGATCATCGAGCACAACTGCACACCGCTGGCCTTCGATTACGAGTTGACCAGCGGCACCGTTATCTGGCCGCACCCTGCGCCAGTCCGTCCTGGAAAGAGCTGAAGCGATGATCGGTGATTCTGGTAACGCACAAGAACCACAACGGCTGGCCAAGGGGACACTGTCGATCCTCGATGCCGTGGCCATCTCGATCTCGGTGCTGGCGCCGGGAATGGCCATGCTCCTCAACGTTCCGGGCGTCGCCGCCATCGCCGGCGGATCAACTCCGCTCGCCTTCCTGCTCGGCGGAATCGCCTGTCTGGCACTGGCGTTCGTGGTCATCGGGTTCACCCGACGGATGGCGTCGGCAGGCTACGCGTACACCTACGCAAGCCGAAGCCTCGGCAAGTCGGCGGGATTCATGGCCGGGTGGCTGTACTCGTTCGGTCTCATCTGCTTCGTGCCGATGACGATGGCCGGCGTCTCGTACCTCGCCGTCGACCTGATGCACCTGAGCACCGGCTGGTGGTTCCCGCTCTTCCTGGTGGGCATGGTCCTGCTGGTGGTGCTGTCCATCGTGCGGATCAAGGTCACCACCCGGCTGCAGCTGGTGGTGGCGGCTGCCACGGTGCTCGTGATCCTGATCGTCGACATCGTGGTCACCGCCAAGGGCGGCGCGCACGGCAACTCCCTCGCCCCGTTCAGCTTCAGTCACACCAACAAGGGCGGTTTCAACGGGGTCTTCTACGGGATCATTCTCGGTATCACCTCCTACATCGGCTTCGAGACCGCGGCCGACTTCGGGGAAGAGACCGCGAACCCCCGCCGAGCCATCCCGATCGCCATCATTGCCTCGGTGGGCTTCGCCATCCTGTTCTACCTGTGGTCGACCTACAGCCTGACCATCGGCTTCGGGGTCGACAACGGTGCCGCCTTCGGCGCGGATCCCTTTGCCATGAAGACCATCGCCGCGAAGTTCGTGGGTGGCCCACTCCCCCAGCTGGTAGAACTCGGCGCGTTGCTGTCGGCCTTCTTCGTCTGCGTCGGCTGTGCCACGGCCGGCACGAGGACGCTGTACGCGATGGGTCGCGAGGGCGTGCTGCCACGCTGGCTCGGCCAGACCCATCCCCGCTTCCAGACCCCGGCAAACGCCACCGTCAGCGTCGCCGTGGTCAGCACCATCGCGGCCGCCTTCGTGGGCTTCGTGATGGGCCAGGACGCACTCGGCGGCCAGCCGATCACGGTGTACTACTTCTTCGCGACGTTGGGCACGCTGGCGGTCATCGTGGTGTACATAGGCCTGTGCCTGGGTGGTGCGGTGTTCTTCAAGCGGACCCACAAGTCCTACAACGTGCTGGCACATCTGGTGGTGCCGGTGGTCGGTGCGCTGTTGTTCGCCGCCGCGCTCTACGGTTCGGTCTACCCCAAGCCGCCGACGCCGCTGAACTACACGCCGTACATCACGGTGATTTGGATCGTGCTGGGAATCGTCGCCGTCACGGTGCTGCGCAGCCAGCGCCCCGAGGCGGTGGAGCGCATCGGTTCGATCCTGGGCGAGGAGGGCGGCGAGGATGCGGCCGAGCTCGACAGCGCCGCCGCGTCCCGGGGTGCCTGAGCCGAGGTGACCGCACCCGTGACCGAACCCGGTTACGTCCGGGTTCATCGGGTGCCCTTGATCGACGACCACGCGCACCCGTTCGGCCTGACCGCAGACGAGCTCGACCACGCCGGCATCACCCTGGATGTCGGCGAGGGCGCGGCTGCAGACGTCAGACGCCGGGAGGTGGCTCCTGGACGGTTGGCCCTGGAGGCAATGCAGGTGCGGCTGGCGGGCCTGCTCGGCTGCGACGTGGCGGAGGTGTTGCAGGCGCGGGCGACCGCTGCGGTGGACTGGCCCGGCTACCTGCGCCTGCTGTTCGGCGACGTCGGTCTGGCCGGCATGGTGCTGGACGGA
>JBBQFE010000060.1:0-10166 GCA_038321605.1 Mycobacteriales bacterium
GCTCGGGGGCATCATCGCCAGGTACTACGTGCAACGGCTCGGCGGTGACCACCGGGTCAACACGGTCATCACGCTGGGATCGCCGCATGCCGGGACTCACACAGCGCGGCTGTTGCCGTTGAAGGTCACCAGGCAGCTGCGCCCGGGATCGGACCTGATGGCCGAACTCGCCCTGCCGAGCGACTGTGTCACGCGCTTCGTCGCCATCTACTCTGATCGCGACGAGGTGGTCGTACCGTCGAGCAGCGCAAGCCTCGAGCACCCTGACCTGTCCGTCACCCGGATCAAGGTGCACGGCATCGGGCATCTGTCGCTACTTGTGGACAGCGGTGTGGTGCATGCCGTGGCCGACGCACTGACCGAACGAATTGCCGCCGAAGGTGCGCCGCGAACCGAGATTTCCCAGATTTCACGGGGCTTTCACAGAGACGGACGGGGTTTGCCTCCACCCGATCAACTAGGTTACGGTTCGGCAACGCCTCCCCGGTAAACAGCAGAAGTGCCGTCACGACGATGTGAACGCGGAGGGCATGCACGAGGAGGATTCTGGGTGGGACGGCACAACGCCTCGCGGTCCACGCGAGCGCCGAAAGCTGCCTCCCACCGCCGTCCGCCATCGGCTCTCATCGAGCTCGGTGAGCTCGCGGACGCCGCCCGGACCCACCGCGCGAACGCGGCACATGGCATCAACGCGGCACATGGCATCAACGCGGCACGCGGCATCAACGCGGTACAGGGCATTTCCGCAGCCGACTTCCTGGCCGCCAGGTCGGCTGAGTTCACCGCGCCACGACGCAGCCGGGCAACCGAACGGACCCTGGCCACCCGCCCGCTCTGGCGCCGTACGCCGCTCGTGCCGGCGCTGGCGACCGTGTTGGCCGTCTGTGGATCGGCGGAAACCTTCCACCTGGTGTCGGCCCAGAACCCCGCTGCGGCGAGCCGGAACGCAGCCGATGTGCCGGTGGACCTCAGCGCGATCGCGTCGGGCGAACAACTGCTGCTGCAACGCTCGGGTGAGCAGGTCTCGCGTAACAAGCGCACCTCGTCGGATGGTTCGGCCTCGTCGACCGGTTCCACACTGACCGGCTCGGCCTACGCCGCCGGTAGCAGTTCGCTGCTGCCGGCCAGACCGAGCCTGCCCCAGGTCACCAACGGCAAGACCGTGCCCGGCACCTGGATCCGGCCGAGTGCAGGCGGCGAATCCTCGTGCTTCTGCATGCGCTGGGGCGTGATGCATGACGGCATCGACCTGGCCGGACCGCTCGGCTCGCCCATCGTCGCGGTGGGTGACGGCGTGGTGCTCGAGGCTGGACCCGTCGCGGGGTTCGGCCACTGGATCGTGATCCAGCACAGCAACGGTGATGTGTCGGTCTACGGCCACATGTATTCGGTGCTGGTGTCCAAGGGCGAGCGGGTCGTCGCCGGCCAGCACATCGCCGACATCGGCTCGGACGGCGAGTCGACCGGACCGCACCTGCATTTCGGAGTGATGAGCGGCAAGTACAAGGGTCCCTACATCGACCCCGTGCCGTGGCTCAGGGCCCGCGGCATCAGCGTCGGCTCGTACAACCCGAACGCCTGATCGGTGGCAGGCACGACCGCAGCTCGTCGACCGAGGTCACTGACGCTGCCCGACCTCATCACCGCGGGCGACCGCAGGTCCCTGACGCTGCGCTGGATCCTGTCGCGGGCGCTCACGCTGGCCCTGCTGTCCTTCGCCCACGAGAGTGATGTCGCCGGTGACGTCCGGTACTACGGCCGGAGCCTGGGGCAACTCTTTGCCGGCGGCCGGTTGCACGACACCCTGCAGGAATATCCCCTTCCGGTACTGGCTCTGCTCGTTCCGCAGTTCGTGTTGGGTGCGCTGAACCAGGTCGCGTTCATGGTGCTCTTCGTGGTCTCGATGCTTGCGGTCGACGCCGCGTTCACCGTGCTGTTGTGGCGGGGCGACGGCCGACATCGAGGAGATGCCACCAACCTGTGGCTCTGGTTCGTCCCGGCGATCGGTCCGCTGGCGTACTTCCGGTTCGATCTGGTGCCGGCCGTCCTCGCCGGCGGTGCCGTGCTGTTCGCGATCCGCCGCCCGGCGCTGGCGGGGGTGCTGACCGCGCTCGGTGCCTCGTTGAAACTGTGGCCCGCGGTGATGCTGCCGACGCTGCTCATCCGGCCCAGGGATCGGCGCGCGGTGCTGCTCGGCTTCGCCGGTACGGGTGCGGGTCTGGCGTTGCTGTCGCTGGTGATCGCCGGAGCCGGCCGGACCGTGTCGCCGTTGACCTGGCAGACGGCACGCGGCCTGCAGATCGAGGCGGTGAGCGCTACTCCCCTGATGACGGCCCGCATCTTCGACTCGAGCCGGTGGCCGATTGCCCTGTCGCGGTACAAGGCCTTCGAACTGTCCGGCCCGGGCGTGCACCTGTTCGGTCAACTGTCCAGTGTTCTGACGGTGCTCGGTGGCGTGCTGCTGGTGAGCATGTGGTGGCGGGCGCACCGGCACCCGGAGGCATCCGCGGAAACCCTGGGCTGGCTGTTTCTGGCCACCGCCCTGATCGTCACCGTCACCAACAAGACGCTGAGCCCGCAGTACCTGCTGTGGTTGGGCGGCCCGATCGCGGCGCTGGCCGTTCGGGCGCCGGCAGATCGGTACGTACGCCGCTTCGGACGGTTGGCACTGATCGCTGCGCTGCTCACTCAGCTGGAGTACCCGATCGGGTACAACGCGATCGTCAAGGCACAGGCGCTGATGCCCATGTGGATGACGGTGCTGGCTGCACGCAACATTCTGCTGGTGTTCCTCACCTGGTACGCGGTGCGCCGGTTCTGGGTGCTCACCCGCGTCCCGGCCGCTGCCGCTGCCGCTGCCGCTCGACCATGACCGCGCTCGCCCGGTCGGCACAACGATGGGGTGGCCGGCAACGCCAGCTCTGGCCGCTCTGGCTGCTGTCGGTGTCCGCCTTCGCTGTCTACACGTTGACTGCCCTGCTGCGGCACCGCCAGTTCGGGACGGCGGGCTACGACCTCGGCATCTTCGACCAGGCAGTACGCAGGTACTCGCACTTCCAGGCGCCACTGGTGCCGCTGAAGGGTGTCGGCTACAACATCTTCGGCGACCACTTCCATCCGATCATCGCCCTGGCCGCTCCGCTGTACTGGATCTGGGATGACCCGCGCACGCTGTTGGTGCTGCAGGCGGGACTGATCGCGGCGTCCGTTCCGGTGGTCTACCGCTTCACCAGGCGGCGGGCGAGCTCGAACGCGGCGCTGGCCGTCGGCTTCGCGTACGCCTTCAGCTGGGCCGTGCAGACAATGGTCAACTTCGACTTTCACGAGGTCGCGTGGGGAGTTCCGATCCTCGCGCTGGTCATCGATGCCCTGGACCGGGCCGATGACCGCCAGTTGCTGCTGTTCTCCGGACTGCTGCTGCTGGTGCGCGAGGACATGGGTGTGCTGCTGCTCCTGATCGGATTTCTGCGGCTGCTGCGTCGACCGCGCTGGGTGGGAGTGGCACTGATCGTGGCCGGTATCGCCATGTACGAGATCACGACAGCTGTGGTGCTCCCGCATTTCGCACCCAACGGGCAGTTCGCCTACTGGCAGTACGGACCGACCCTCGGGCCCAACCTGTCCTCGGCGGTGACCAACACCCTGACCAGACCGTGGCATACGGTCCACCTCTTCTTCACACCGCTGGTCAAGACCCGGACGCTGCTGCTGCTGGTGGTTCCATTGGCGTTCCTGCCGTTCCGGTCGAGGTACTCACTGCTCGCGCTACCGCTGCTGGCGCAACGATTCTTCGAGCCGGCCGAGCGTTACCGCCTGTGGGAGCCCGGCTACCACTACAACGCGTTGCCCTGGGTGATCCTGGTGCTGGCCGCGGTCGACGGTGCGGCCCGGCTCGGCGTCTGGTCACGTCAGCGCCTCACGGCCGCCCTCTGCACCTTCTTGGTCGCCTGCCCGATCGTCATCACCGTGGCGAACCGAAACGTCGCGGTGCTGCACGACCTGGCCAGCGGCAAGCTCTGGCAGCTGAACGCCGAGATGCGTGCCCAGGCCGCGACGGTCGACCGGCTGCCCCGCAACGTCTGCGTCGAAGCGGATGACCGGCTGGCGGGACACCTCACGAGCCGGGACTACGTGAGTGTCTTCGGGCTGCAGGGTTTCCGGTCCGACTTCATCGCCCTGGACCTGAGCCAGCACGATGTCGGCGGCAACAACGGACCTCCGCCGGCCGAGGCGTTCGCGGCTGCGATCGCCCACGGTTACCGGGTGGTCTTCACCGACGGAGCGCTGCGGCTGTTGCAGTCGCCGGACTACGCCGGTCCCTCGGCACGATGTGGACCGCTGGGCACCGGCAAGACCTAGAGCTGCGGACGGGTGCACACCGGCAGGACCTGGAGCTGTGAACGGGTGCGCGCCGGCAGGACCTAGAGCTTCTGCAGCGGGGCGAACCTGAGCACCAGCCACTTGGGGCCGTTCGCTCCGAAATCGACCTCGGCCTGAGCCTTCTCCGCGGCACCCCGTAACCCCACCACCGTCCCCATCCCGAACGTGTCATGGGTGACCCGGTCGCCGACCTGCAGGCTAGGCACCGGTCGGTCGAGCTTCTTGGCGCCGAAGGTGGAGGCGGTACCACGAGCCGCGGCCGGTCGGCCGGTCGAGGACCGGTAGCCGTGATCGGAGTACTGCCCGCTCGGACGTTCGTCGGAGTAGCCCACGAACGGCTCCCGGTTGATCGCGCCGGTCCATTCGACGAGTTCGGTGGGGACCTCGTCGAGAAACCGCGACGGCGGGTTGTACTGCGGAGTGCCCCATGAGGACCTGGCCAGCGACCGAGACAGGTACAGACGGTGCTCGGCACGGGTAATGCCGACGTAGGCCAACCGGCGCTCCTCCGCCAGCTCCGACGGCTCACCGAAGGTTCGCTGGTGCGGAAAGATGCCGTCTTCCATACCGGTGAGGAACACCACCGGAAATTCGAGGCCCTTGGCGGTGTGCAGCGTCATCAAGGTGACCACGCCACCGCCGGCGTCGGGAATCGAGTCGGCGTCCGCCACCAGGGACACATGTTCGAGGAAGGCCTCGAGATCCGCCGCTCCGGGCGCGCCGGGCTCAGCAACATCAGGCTCAGCACCGCCAGGCTCAGAGTCACCCTCAGAGTCACCATCCGGCTCAGCACCATCCGGGTCAGCACCATCGGCGGTAACCGCGGCGATCTGCGCCCGCTGCTCCTCGAACTCGGCAGCGACGCTGACCAGCTCGCGCAGGTTGTCGACCCGGCCCTCGTCCTGCGGATCGCTGCTGGCCTCGAGCTCTCTGAGATAACCCGTCCGGGTGAGCACCTCCTCGATGATGTTGCTGGGCGATCCGTGTTCCTCGCTGGCCGCGATTTCTCTGAGTTCACCGAGCAGCGCGACGAAGTCGGCGATCGAGTTGGCCGATCGGGTGGCGAGTCCGGTGATGGTGTCGGCTCGCATCAACGCCTCGGCGAACGGGATCTGCTCGCGCTCGGCGTACGTCTCGACGAACAGCTCAGCGCGGTCCCCGATCCCTCGCCGAGGTGTGTTCAGGATCCGCCGCAGGCTGACCAGGTCCAGTGGATTGGCGATCACCCGCAGGTACGCCAGGATGTCGCGTACCTCCTTGCGCTCGTAGAACCGAACGCCACCGACCACCTTGTACGGCAGACCCAGGCGGATGAAGATGTCTTCGAACACGCGGGACTGGGCGTTCGTCCGGTAGAAGACCGCCACGTCCGAAGGGGTGGCCTCGCCGGCGTCGGTCAGCCCGTCGATCTTCTCCGCGGCCCACCGCGCCTCGTCGTGCTCGTTCTCGGCGACGTAACCCTGGATCGGTTTGCCCGATCCGGCGTCGGACCACAGGTTCTTCGGGCGCCGATCCGGATTGCGCGCGATGACGGAGTTCGCCGCACTGAGGATGGTCTGGGTCGAGCGGTAGTTCTGCTCCAGCAGGATGGTGGTGGCGTTCGGGTAGTCACGCTCGAACTCGTCGATGTTGCGAATCGTGGCGCCCCGAAAGGCGTAGATGGACTGGTCGGCATCGCCCACCACGCACAGTTCTGCCGGCGGCAGTTCCGCGGTCTCGGCGGAGGCAGGCAGGCCACGGCACAGCTCGGCGACCAGGGTGTACTGGGCATGGTTGGTGTCCTGGTACTCGTCCACCAGCACATGGCGGAACCGGCGACGGTAGTGCTCGGCCACGGCGGGATTCGTCTGCAGCAGGGTCACCGTGGTCATGATCAGGTCGTCGAAGTCCATCGCCTGCGCCTCGATCAGCCGCCGCTGGTAGCGCTCGTACACCTCCGCGACGATCTTCTCCTGGGCGTTGCTCGCCTGCTCGGTGTACTGCGCGGGCGTGACCAGCTCGTTCTTGAGGTTCGAGATCTGTACCGCGATGCCTCGCGGCTGATACCGCTTCGGGTCCAGGTTCAGTTCGCGGATCACCATCGACACCAGGCGGCGGGAGTCGTCGCTGTCGTAGATGGAGAACGACGACTTGAGGCCGATCTGCTTGGCCTGTGCGCGCAGGATCCGCACGCACATCGAGTGAAACGTCGATACCCACATCGCATTGGCGCGCGGACCGATCAGCGTCGTAACCCGCTGCTTCATCTCGCCGGCGGCCTTGTTGGTGAAGGTGATGGCCAGGATCTCGCCCGGCTTGGCCTTTCCGGTGGCGAGCAGGTAACCGATTCGGTGGGTGAGTACCCGGGTCTTGCCCGAGCCGGCCCCGGCCACGATGAGCAGCGGGGTGCCGGTGTGGACGACCGCTGCCCGCTGCTGGGCGTTCAGTCCGTCCAGCAGCTCTTCGACGCCGGGCGAGCCGCCGGGCGAGCCGCCGGGACGTGCCTGCTGCGCCGGTGATCTGGGTCCTCGCGGCACGGTCTGGACCTCGAACAGGCTGAGGGCTGAGGGGGTTACGGAATCAGGTGTCATCGCAGATACCAGCCTACGACGGGCCTCTGTCAGCTCTCACCCTGCCGCGACGGTGGCAGGCGCACGGCCACCGGTCGGCTACCGGCCGCTCACCCTCCAAGGTCCATCAGGTGGGACGCGGCTTGCCCCGACTGGGACGACCGTGCCACGATGATCGCGTGATGACCACCGGCCGCGTCTTTTTTTATGGGTACCGCTACGCGGCACCCACCGCGACCGGTTGATCTGACTCGACCGTCAACGCCCTGGGCCGCTCGACAGCCCGGGGCGTTTCGTGTGTCTGGGGTCGGGCGAACCAAGGGTCACCGTAGGCCGCACCGGCCACCGAGAGGAACATCGTGACCAGCACCGCACCAACCAGCACAGCACCGACCAGCACAGCGCCGACCAGCACAGCACCAACCAGCACCGCGCCGACCAGCAGCACAGAAGCCACCGGAAGAGACTCAGCAGGTGTGATCGTGGACGAGACAGCCGACAGCGCCACCACCATCGACACACTGCGCGGTCAGATCGACGCTCTCGACACCGCCATTGCCCGCCTGGTCGGCGAGCGTGCACAACTGTCGCGTCGCATTCAGACCGCCCGGATGAACGCAGGCGGCACCCGGATCGAGTTGGGTCGGGAGCGCGCAATCATCGACCACTACCGCGCTGCGCTGGGCAACGACGGGGCACCGGTCGGCGAAGCCGTGCTGCGAGCGTGCCGCGGCGCCCGCTGAACACCCCCACCGACCTCGAAGACCTCGCCGAGCTCGGACGTGGACGGTGTGCACAGCCTCAGACGATCCGGCGGTCGGCAGCCCACCTGGTGAGCTGGTGGCGTGAGGAGAGTTGCAGCTTGCGCAGCACGTTGGACGCGTGGGTCTCGACCGTCTTGATCGAGATGAACAGTTCGCCGCCGATCTCTCGGTAGGAGTAGCCGCGGGCCAGCAGCCGCATCACCTCCTGCTCGCGCGGTGTGAGCTGGTCGAGCTCGGAGTCCACCGGGGCCACCGGACCGGGACCGGCGTCCCGGAAGGCGTCCAGCACGAAACCCGCCAGTCTCGGCGAGAAGACCACATCTCCCTCGGCGACCCGATGGATCGCCGCACTCAGGTCTGGTCCGGAGATGGTCTTGGTGACGTAACCGCGGGCACCGGCCCTGATCACCGAGATCACGTCCTCGGCCGCATCGGAGACCGACAGCGCCAGGAACCGCACCGCCGGCAGCTCGTCTAGCACCGCGGCCAGCACGGCCGGACCGCCGCCGTCGGGCAGGTGCACATCGAGCAGCACCACCGCAGGTTTCAGGCGCCGGATCGTCGCAATCGCCTCGGCTACCGATCCCGCCTCTCCGACGATGTCGATGGTGTCGGCGATCTCGGCCCGCACTCCGGCCCGGAACATCGCATGGTCGTCGACCAGTACCACGGTCGGCTGGGCGGGGAGCGACGGTGTGGTCATGCGAGTCCTACCTTCAGGGCGACTTCGGTGCCGGCACCGGGGGCGGATCTGATGTCGGCCTGACCGTGCTGACGTTCCATCCGACCGATGATCGAGCCGCGGACGCCCTGCCGGTCGGAGTCCACCAGGCTCGGGTCGAAGCCGATGCCCCGGTCCCGGACGAACACCACAGCCTCGACCTCGGTGACCTCGCCGTACAGCGAGACCGCGGTGACCTGGGCATGCCTGGCTGAATTGATCAGCGCCTCACGGGCGGCGGCCACCAGCGCGTCCAGTCGGGTGTCCAGCGCGCGGTCGCCCACCAGCACCACGTCCACCGTCACCGCGTAGGTGTCCTCCACCTCGGCCGCGGCGGCGTACAGGGCAGCTCCGAACTGGCCGTTGGGAACGCCCGCGCCGTACAGCTTGGTGCGCAGCTCACGCTCCTGGATCCGGGCCAACCGGCTGACCTCACGGGGCGAGCTGGCGTTGCGCTGGATGAGGGCCAGGGTCTGCAGCACCGAGTCGTGCAGGTGCGCTGCGATGTCCGCACGTTCCTCGCTGCGGATCCGTTCGGAGCGTTCCGCGGACAGGTCGTGCACCAGCCGCAGCCACCACGGACCGGTGATCAGCCCGATTCCGACGGCGGTCACCAGCATCGCGGCGAGTCCGACGCCGACCGCTGAGATCCCCGCCTGGGCCAGGATGATGACCCCGCCGGCGAGCACCAGCGTGACGCCGGCGACCAGCCGCAGCAAACCCACCCGGTCCAGCGCGCCCGCGGACAGCGAACTGCGGGAGAGTCTGCGCCACCGGTCCCGCTCGCTTTCCGAGGCCTGGCGCCACAGCAACGCGCCGCCGAAACAGGCCAGCACCGACGGCAGGAACCACCAGCCCAGCGGCAGTGTCCGAGCGTTGATCAGCAGCACCCCGCCACCGGCCAGCACCGCGACCAGGTACTCCACCGCCGAGCGCCGCGAACTCTCGTACTGCTGAGGGGGGACCTTCAGCACGATCCAGAAGGCGCCGTACAGCAGCACCCCCATCCCGCCGGCGAAGGACAGTAGGACGAACCCGAACCGGACGAGCAGTCGCGGCACGTTGAGGTAGTCGGCCAGCGCGCTGGCCACACCGCCCAGCCACCGGCCGTTGGTGCAGCGGTAAAGCCGGGGCGCGACCGGAGTGGCCGGGTTGCCGCCGGTGCCCGGGCGCGGATCGGCGCCGAACGGCTGCGGGGTGGTCATGGCGCTACTCATCGTGTCACCATCATCGCGCCTGCGGGCCGGGTGGAGCATCGGGCGTGACCCCGATTCCGGGCGCGGCGGAGAATCAGGGCCGTCCAGGGGTGTTCCCCGATTCCGCACGTGCCTCATCGACCGCAGGCTGGTGGCATGACAACAACTACCGATGGCCCCACCCCGGTGACCCGCACGCTTCGCCGCAGCCCGAGCGACCGGATGCTCACCGGAGTCGCCGGCGGCCTCGGCGAGTATTTCGCCGTCGACGCGGTCATCTTCCGGGTGCTCTTCGCGGTGCTGGCGTTCTTCGGCGGCATCGGACTGCTGATGTATCTGGCCTGCTGGCTGCTGCTGCCCGAGCCCGGTGTCGAGGTGTCCGCCCTGGATCGGGCGATCGAACGGCTCCGACGGCACCGGGTGCCGCCGTGGTTGGTCATCGGCGGCGGTGCGCTGGTGCTCTGACTCGGCTGGTTCTCCTGGTGGGCTCCCGGCCCGACCCTTCCGGCACTGGCCCTGATCGCGGTCCTGTTGTACGTGCTGATCCGCCGGCTGG
>JBBQFE010000061.1:0-10033 GCA_038321605.1 Mycobacteriales bacterium
CCGGCATCGGTTTCTCGGGAAGCGGGCCCCCGATCGCGGCGCGCACATCGTCGAGGTCGACCTCGGGAAAGACCGGCGCGTCAGCGGCGGCCAACCGGTACTCAGCCATGTGGAGCGCCGTGCGCGTGAGCAGCGGTGCCAGGTCTTCGGTCGTCACGCGGTCTTCGTGCGTCATGCGGTCTTCGGTCGTCATGCGGTCAACTCCTGCGCGAGGTGCTCTCGTCCGATCACGTTGGCCATCATGACCGACTGCCACGAGCAAGCGCTATCCCCGACGTCCGCCGCAAAAACTCATGCTTCGTGGGGCTCGCGCAGAAGGTGCTCGGAGGCGATACTGCAGGTCATGGGTCAGCCTGTGTTCCAGAGCCGCGCTGCAGAGCTCGCCGAAGTCGGGCTATCGGTGTTCCGGGCGGTCGAGCCGACCACGTTGGTCGAACTGGGCGCACCGGTTAGTCCCGCCCTTGCCTGCCTGGCATTCGTGAGCTCTGCCCGCCCTTTCTGGGACGCGCATTCCCTCATCGTCGGCTATGCCATGGACGACATGGGTGGCGATGTGGGCGAAGTCGAGCTGGACGAGTTCCTGGATCGGCGCGCCAACCTAGCCGCGTGGATCGACGATGCCGACGTGCAGTCCTACACCGACCGGGCGCGACTCGACACACCGCTGCCGGTGCTGGCGCGCGCCGCCGACATCATCGATGCGGGTCTGGATCGAGGCGGTTACCGCGCCGCCCAGCTCACCTCTGTGCGGATCCTCTACTGCCGACGCCAGTGCGGCGATGACCTTGGCTGCTTCAGGCAATGCCTGAACTCATGAGCTCGAAGGGCGCGTTTCGTGACGGGCTCAAGGCACTCTTGCACTGGCAGAGCCTGCTCGTCGTCGTGATGGCCGCCGGCCTCAGCTGGCTCGCCCACCGGTCCCAGACGAACCTCTCCGACGTCACCTTCGCGTCATCCATCGCTGTACTGGTGTTCCTGTTGCCGGCCGCCGGGCTGGTCGGACCGTTCCTCGTCTCTGAGACGTCCGATGCCTTCGCACTGTTGACGAGTGCGAAGCAGGCGACCGACGTCGAGTTCCTGCAAGCGAACGTCAGGCAGATGATCACCGCGGCTGGCCATCTGCGCCGAGGATTCGTCTACACCACCCTGGCGGTCGTGGTCTCCGCGGTCGCGCTGGTTCAGCCAACCTGGACAGTGCACCACGTCGCCCTCACGGAAATCCTCGGATCGACCGCGATCGCGCTACTGGTGAACACAGCGTTGTGCGCGTACCCGATCACCTGGAACCTGTTACAACTCAAAGCGGTCAGAACGCTCGCGGAAACGGTGCTGAGCCAGAGCCAGGAAGTAGAAAGCCCGATAGCAGAAGTAGAAAGCCCGATAGCAGAGGGCCAGGCAGCACACGAACGGGTGGCTGCGAAGGCGGTGCCGCCACCGGGTGGCGGCGCGAGCAAGTAGGACACTCTGCCGCCTGGTCAACCGACTAGCCGATCCAAGCCGCCCAGTCACCGGCTAGAACGGCGATGGACGCTGGCTGTCGAGCTTGTACGTCCTGGTGAGTTTCACCAGGTCACCCAGGCAGCGCACCTTTCCGGCTGACTCCAGGCGGCTGGCCAGGGCGAGAAAGACCTGACCGGTCGTGAGCGCGTCGCCGAGGGCATGGTGCGGTGTGTGAACGGGCAGTCCGAGCTTGCCTGCCAAGACCTCGAGCGAAGGCTCCGCCGCCGCACGGTCGGGCGCGAGTCCTGAAGCCCGGGCCAGCGCTGCGGTGTCTACGACCGGCCCCCCGAAATGCTCACCACGGCTACCCAGCGCACGGTCGATCAGCGCCTTCTCGATCCAGCTGGCATGTGCGACCAACACCCGACCCGTCAGGTTGCGACCGAGGATCTCGGCGCACGAGGTGATGTCCATGGCGTCGGCGAGATCTGCCGCGCCGAGTGCGTGGGTGGTGAATGCCGGCACCGACGAACCTCGCCGGGGGGTGACCAGGCCGTACTCGCTGGTCGCCATCGACATCCGGCCGGCGCGGACCTGCACCAGACCGAACGAGATGATGTCGTCGCGGCGAAGGTCGAGGCCGGTCGTCTCGAAGTCCAGCACGCAGTACTCGGCGTCGCGCCAGGGCAGCGCCGGGTCAGCAGCCGACGTTCCTCGCAGCGCGCGTCGCATGGTGCGCCTCATCGAGCTTCCCCCGTTCGCATCCGAACCCGCGTCGATGAAAGCTTCACGATCTCAATCGCCGACTCCATCGCGATTCAACGCTGTCCTGCACCGCGGCGATCGCCCGGAAGGACTCCCGAAGGTGTCGGCGGGTGAGGCGGTCGAGCTCTCGCGGATCGATGTGCCGCGACGGGATGCTGCCCAACTTCATAGCCGCCACATCTCGTCGGAGCAGCAGCTCATAGACCTGCTCGAACGCGCCCACCAGGGTGTCCGACTCGTCGACCGTGAGGACGTCGGCCGCTGCCCCACGATGCAGCCGGTCGACCGTGCTACCCCGCGAGTCACCGGTCACCGCAGCGACGAAGCGACCGATTGCCGCGACGGGAAGTAGCCCGCCGCGTTTGAGATTGAGCTGGCCACGATGGGTGCCGGTGTGATCGACGACGAAGTCACGGACGAATCCTGTCGGCGGTTTGACCGCGAGAGCCTCCAGCATGAAGGCATGCAGGAACTCCGCGCTCCTGGCACTGCGCCGCATGACATCGGTCAAAGTGCGCCCGAGTGGAAGCTCGGTCAAGGGTCGACTGTCCAACGCTATCGAGGACAGCAGCAGCGCGCTCTGGGCGTCCGGGTGCGTGATCCAGCGGCCCGCAACTTCTGACCAGCGAGCGTGGGATCGGCTGAAGAGCGGATTGGTGGCGTTCGCCCCTTCGGCGCAGCGCTTCAGCCCACACCGCTCCAGGTCCGTCAGCACCGCCTCGGCCCGCTCGCGAACCAGCGCACCAGTTGTTTCATCGTCCGCGGTGTCAGCCCAGAGGATCGCGGTGTCGACGTCGGACAGCGGCAGCGGCTCCCGTCTTGCCATGGATCCCAGCACGATCCACGATTGCGCGGGCGGCGAGTCCGCTACGCCCTGCAGGTCGAGCAGTTTGCGAATCACCGCATCCACGACCGCCGCGAGCAGGTTGCCGATCTGCAGCCCAGGCACACCGGTCTCGGCCAGCTCGACCACGGTCGGCGGCAGCAGGCGACAGGCACCGATCAGCGCCGGCAGGGTGTCGGCAGTCTCTACGGCGTTGCGGATCATCAGTGGGCTTCGGATGTCAGCGGCAGCGAAGTCGACAACCCGCACCACACCCACGGCCTGATTGAACCGACCCATCACCACCAGGTGGTGCACGCCTCGATCCACCATCCGGGCAAAGGCCGCGGTCTGCGAGAAATCCTCGGTCACGGTCAGGATCGGCAACGTTGCAAGGTCGCCGACGGGCGCCTGCGGTGAAATTTCGCCGGTGGCGACCCGCTCCCGAAAATCGCGATCGGTCACGATGCCGATGCCGTCCGCACTCTTCACCAGAGCGCAGGAATGCGCGGCTTCCCCTATTCGGCGAGCCACCACGGCGACCGGCTCGGCGGCGTCACACCTCACCACGGGTCGCATCAGCGCACCCACCGGGCGTTCGCCGCGCGCCAGCGTCGCCTCGCTGATCAGTCGCTGGTGGCTGATCAGCGCACCGTAGGGCGAGAACCGCAGCCGTTCCGGGTGAGCCAGGATCGTGCGTGGATCGGGAAGACGCAGGCACAGGCTGTCTTCTGCGGCCCGGACCGTCAGCGCGGGAGCAAGGCTGCTGAGCATCGAAATATGCCCGAAGGTATCGCCGGGCACCAGCTGATCGACCGTCATCCCGCGGTCGACGATGTCCAGAGCGCCGGTACGCACCACCCAGAGATGATCGAGCACTTCCCGGCCAGCTTCGACGACGATCGTGCCGGCGGCGAAGTACTCCACCTCGATGTTCTTCGCCAGCGTCTCGAGGTCAGCGGCATCGAGCGCATCGTACGGCGCCTGGGACCCGAGGAAGTCGACGAATTCCTTCACGGCAGCGGTAGTTGCATGCGGGCGCAGTGGGACCCAGTCGCGTGGACGCGGCCGCCGCACCTCCGGACGTGCATGTTCGACACTCTAGCCACGACGAACCTGCCACCCTGCTGTTGGCTAGCAGCCCGTTACATCCCTGCGCCGGAACAGCACGACACCGATGGTGGCGGCGAGTACGCCCACCCCGACGACGGCGCCGGCGCTGCTCCAGTTCGGACTGCTGGCCGGGGCCGGCGCCACGTGAAAGAAGACCGACGTGTCGAGCAACCAATGGCTTGCGTGCACGACCGCGCCGATGAATTCGAGTAGGAAAGCCCAGGTCAGGTAGCCATAGGTGACCGCCGCGGCATGCCGGGGCCAGCCGCCGAACGCAAGCACCCCGAGGCCCAGCAGGAACACCGAGGGCGGGATCACGTTCAGGCCCGCCTCGAACAGTGCCCCGAACCCGATACCGGCGTGCTGGCTCGCCGCCCCGAACCACGCGCACACCCCGGCAACCAGACCTGCGGCAACCAGCACACCAACGGCCGGCGCGAGGCGAGCCATCAGCCAGCGGGTCCGGGTGAGTGGTCGCATCAGCAGGTTGTCCAGTCTGCCGTCGGCCTCCTCGTCGCGGATAGCGGTGATCTGACCGGCCGCCACCATCGCGATCAGGAACGCAACCACCAGAAACGTCAGGCCGAGGTAGGCGGCCGCGAGCGCGCCGTGGCCTCCCAGCCGTTGCAGCACCTGGACGATCGCGGTATCGCCACGGACCGCCGACGCGGCCGATTGCGCGATGCTGCCGAGAAGAAGTGAGAATACGGCGACGGACACCAGCCAGCCGAGGCTGACCGGGCGGATCAGTCGAAGGGTGAAGGCGAGTTGGCTGTCAAGCAGTCTCAGATTCGGCGGCGCGGAGTCGCGGTCCGGCAGCGTTGCGGCGCCCACATCTCTCCCCGCCGCCAGGCGCACCGCCGCCAGAGTGGCGAGCACGGTCACAGCCAGCGCGGGCAGCAACGCCGCTGGGGTGGAGTCCGTGAGTGGCCGGGCCTCCTCGATCCAGCCGAGCGGGCTCAGCCAGACCAGCCAGTGCAGCGAGGTCGCGGAATCAGCAACCATCCGCAGTAGGTAGGCCGCGCCGAAGAAGGCGCTCGCCAGCACAGCGGCGCGACGTCGGGTGTTCGCCAGCTGGCTGCTGAGCATGCCCACGGCAAGAAACATGGCCGCGGCGCCCACCAGGCAGAGCGCGAAGAACATCGACTGCAGCAGGGCGAAGTGCACCGAGGCTGTCAGACCGGTGGCAATCGTGCCGACCGCCGTGACCGCGAACAGGCTGAGCAAACCCAACCCCAGGCCCGCCGCCTGCTGCACCGCCGCGCGTCGGCGAGAGGTCTGCCCAGCCAGCAACAACTCGAACCGGCCGGACTCCTCCTCACCGCGGACCAGCCTCGTCGACGTGAGCAGACCCCAGATGCCGCCGAGCAACGACAACACGCCCAGGGCACGCCAGGACAGGTAACCGGCGGTGGAGTTGATCGATCGGGCCGGCCCGATCAGGGCGTTGACGCCGACGTTGCCCGCCAGTGCCTGAGCGAGCTGATCACGGGCGGCCTGGGTCCGATAGGCGGCAACATAGGCCAGCGCCTGCACCGCCACGTAGATCGCGAACACCACGCCCCACGCGCAGCCGGAGCGAGCTGCTCGCACTCCCACCTGCGCCGCGATCTGCAGGCCGGGTCGCTGGCTGGTGGCCGTGAGTTGCCGTGCCGCGGCTGGTATCGCTGCGGGTGGCGCGGGGCTCACCGTCCCTCAC
Source organism: Mycobacteriales bacterium (assembly GCA_038321605.1). GTDB lineage: Bacteria > Actinomycetota > Actinomycetes > Mycobacteriales > Jatrophihabitantaceae > Jatrophihabitans_A. The sequence continues at coordinate 5,841 of JBBQFE010000061.1, forward strand.
TGCGCGAAGCATCGAGTCGCTCCGGTTCGATCGACGGCGCTGAGCCGCCAGGTCCGTAGTGAGCCAGGAACAGTTCTTCCAGCGACGGCTCGCGACTCAGCAGTTCTCGAACACCGGAGCCGGCGAGCGCCGTCACCACCGCGTCGATCGAACCGTGCACCTGCAGCCGTACCCGATTGCCCTCGACCACCAGCCCCCGCACGCCGGGTATCTGCGAGAGGTCCGGCGGGGTGTGCTCGAAAACCGCCTCGACCGTCAACGCCGACAGCCGTCGCATCGAATCCAGGGTGCCGATCTCGACCAGTCGACCCTCACGCAGGATCGCCACCCGATCGCACAATGCCTCGACCTCGCTGAGGATGTGCGAGGACAGGAACACCGTCTGACCTTGTTCGCCGGCCTCCCGCACGCACACCCGGAAGGCCTGTTCCATCAACGGATCCAGGCCGCTGGTGGGCTCATCGAGCAGCAACAGCTCCGCTCTCGTCATCAGCGCGGCGATGAGCAGCACCTTCTGCCGGTTGCCCTTGGAGTACGCGCGCACCTTCTTCGACGGGTCCAGGGCGAACCGCTCGACGAGCACATCGCGATAGGCCGTGTCGACACTGCCGTGCACCCGTCCGAGCAGGTGCAACGTCTCGGCCCCGGTCAGCTGCGGCCACAGATTTGCCTCACCCGGTACGTAGGCCAGCCGGGCATGGGCGGCAACCGCGTCCCGCTGGCAGTCCAGCCCGAACAGCGTGGCGCGTCCCGAGGTGGGCCGCGACAGGCCGAGCAACAGTCTCAGCGTCGTCGTCTTGCCTGCTCCGTTCGGGCCGAGGTAACCGACTACCTCCCCCCGGTTGACCTGCAGGGTCAGTTCGGCGAGGGCAACCACCGACGAAAACTTCTTGCCGAGCCGGTCGGTCTCGATCACCGCGTCGCCCACCGCTACCGTCCTCTCACCAACCCTGGACCACATCCTGGCGAGATCGAGCCGCGGGTGGAAGGGTCCAACGTCCCACGAGCAACGAAGTGGCGCACCGATCAGCTGAGAGTGAACGGATCTTCTACAGTCAGCACGTGACGAAGGAGCGCGGACGCAGACCGATTGCGGTCAATCGCAAGGCTCGGCACCTCTACGTCGTGCTGGACACGATCGAGGCGGGCGTTGCGCTGCTCGGCAACGAGGTCAAGAGCCTGCGCCTGGGTCGGGCATCCCTGGTCGACGCCTTCGCCACCATCGATGATCACGAGGTGTGGCTGCAGAACCTGCACATCGCCGAATATGCCATGGGCGGCTGGACGAACCACGCACCGCGCCGCAAGCGGAAACTGCTGCTGCACCGGACCGAGATCCTGAAATGGGAACTTCGGGTGCGCGAGAGTGGCCTGTCGATGGTGCCCCTCTCGATGTACTTCAATGACGGTCGGGTGAAGGTCGAACTTGCCCTGGTGAAGGGCAAGAAGACCTGGGACAAGCGGCACGACCTCGCTGAGCGCGACGCCCAGCGCGAGATCGCACGCGGCCTGTCCAACCACCTCAAGGGCCGGGTACGCACCTGAACGGAGCCCACACAGTGCCGGTGCAACGGTATGGGTGGGCCACGGCATCTGACCTGCGACGAGGAGGGCGCCGCCGTGACCGAACGCACCCTGATGGACCGCAGCATGATGGACCGCAGCGTTGCCCCGCTGGAACACCGCCTCGAACCTCGAGCTGGGCTCGGCATTGGCCAGGGTGGGGTTGACGGTCCCGTTCAGCGCCCGGGCCGACTTCAGCGGCATCGCGCCGAACCTGCACATCGACCAGGCGGTTCACCGCGCGAACATCACCGTCGACGAGCTGGGCACCGAGGCAGCCGCAGTGACCGGAATCGGTATGGCGACCAGCGCGTCTGCTCGGCAGGTTGTAGTGCGAGCTGACCGGCCATTCGCTTGGGCAATCGTGCACGATCCGACGGGCACTCCGCTGTTCACCGGCCACGTGGTCTACCCGGTCGCGCAGTAAGCGGCGCACTGCCGGATTCGGTGACGCCCGCCCGTTGAATGACGACTGCCAATGGGGTGACGCTCGACGAATTCAGGTGCGGACCGGCCGACGAGCAGGCAGGATCGCGGCCATGCGCAGCGAACTCGAGATTGTGGTGGACGACCGGGTGGACGCCGTCGACTGGAACCGTGCCAAGGCGGACCTGGCCGCCGACGACTTCGACAACGGGCGGTCGGCGCTGGCGTTGCGGCGCTCGTTCGAGCAGTCACAACACGTTGCGCTGGCATGGCTCGACGGTCGCCTGATCGGCATGGCCCGAATGCTCTCCGACGGTGTCTGCAACTCCTACCTGCTCGATGTCTGGACCTCTTCGGAGTTCCGTCGTCGGGGAGTGGCTACGGCCATGGTCGGGCATCTCGCGGGCGAGGTGCCCGGCCAGCACATCGGCCTGCAGACCGATGACGCGCAGGCCTTCTATTCCGGGCTCGGTTTTCGGCAGCAGCCGGACTTCATGAGCCTCGTGGTGGGCGAGTGGCTCGACAACGAAGCGAATCAGGATCGGGACCGGCGGCTACCCTGACCCAGATCACCCACCCGAAGGAGACGCCACCATGGATATGCGCCTGGAACTGGTGCCACTGCCGACATCTGACGTAGATCGAAGCAAGGAGTTCTACGTCGACCGAGTGGGATTCCTGCTTGATCACGATGTCGAACCCGGCAACGGGATGCGCATCGTCCAGCTCACCCCGCCCGGCTCGTCCTGCTCGATCGTGGTCGGCACCGGCATGAGCGACCCGGATGCGCCGCGGGTGCAGAACCTGCATCTGGTGGTCGACGATGTCGAAGCGGTTCGCAGCGACCTGGTCAGCAGGAACGTCGAGGTCTCCGAGGTCAATGACATGGGAGGCGTCAAGTACGCCTTCTTCGCCGACCCCGACGGCAACTCCTGGGCGCTTCAGCAGCTGCTGCGCTGAGCCCCGCCCTCCCGCCGGATCGGCAGGGTGGACGGGGCTCGGCGCGCAACGGCTGCCGACGCGGCAGCGGAGCAGGGACTACTTCGCGGCCTGGACGAACTGATCGGTGTAGGTCTTGCTCAGATCGATCGACTTACCGACCACATCCTTGTTGAAGGTGGCCAGCACCTTCAGGTTGGTCGGCGGGCCGTTCGGCGGCATGATCCCGGTCGGGTTGTAGATGCCCTTCTCGCTGTCGAGGGCTGCGATGTAGGCGGGCTTGCCGACCCCTGCGTAGTAGTCGGCAGGCATCATGTCGGCGATCTGGGCGCCGGTGTGGTCCTGGATCCACTTCAGCGTCTTCACGTAGGCGTTGACCAGCTTCTGGACCGTTGCCGGGTTCTTCTGGATGTAGGACGTGCTCATGTACAGCGAGGTGGCCGGGTATTCGCCACCCAGGGCGGCCGCGGCACCGGCGGCGCTGCGCATGTCGAGCAGGATGTAGGCCTGCTTGTTGGCCAGCAGCGCCGAGACGGTGGGTTCGGTCGTCATGGCGCAGTCGACGTTCTTGTGGGTCATGGCACCGATCAGGGTCGCGCCGGACTGCACGCCGATCCGGTGGATGCCGGTGGGATCGACGCCGTTCTTCTGCGCCAGGTACTGGGTGAGAAAGTCGGTGGAAGAGCCCAGGTCGGTGATGCCCAGGTTTCTGCCCTTCCAGTCGGCCGGTGACTTGATCTTGTCCTTCAGGTCGTTACGGCACAGTTCGACCTCGCCGGGCGTCACCAGCATCGAGACCACCGACTCCGCCGACTGCCCCAGCCCCTGCAGGTCGATCGTGTGGTCGTAGAAACCGCCGACCCCATCGACCTTGCCGGCCAGCATGTTCGTGGTGGCGTCAACGCCGGCGGGTTCGTCGGACAGCGCGATGTTCAGGCCCTGATCCTTGTAGTAGCCGAGCTGCTGGGCGAGCATGAACGGCAGGTAGATCTGCTTGTTCAGGCCACCGACCATGATGCTGACCTTGGTTCCAGAGGTGGCGCCGACGTTGGTCGTCCCCCCCTTGCTCTGGCTGGCCTTCGAGCTGCAGCCGGACACGACGAGCGTGGCGACGACCGCGGCTGCGGCGAGCCATCTGGTTTTTGACACGGAGTTCTCCTTCTAGGGGTTGATGAACGGGACGCGCGAGTGGTGATGACGCACGGGCGACGAGCGATGACGCCGGAGTGCGATGGACGGGTCGGATGCCACCCGTCGGGCACTGT
>JBBQFE010000062.1:0-9965 GCA_038321605.1 Mycobacteriales bacterium
GGCTCGGACGGCACCGGCCTCGACTACGCGCAGGCGTGGCGTCCGCCGGGTTCCTCGTTCAAGCCCTATGTCACGGCGACCGCGTTGAGCCAGAACCTTGCCGGGAAGACCCCGTCGTACACGATCCAGTCCAGCTTCAACGGGGCTTCGCCGCAGGACATCGCCGGTCAGAACTTCGAGAACGACCCGACGGATCCGTCCTCGGGTACGTACACGCTGACCCAGGCGACCACGCTGTCGCTCAACACCGTGTTCGGAAAGCTGACCTCGCTCGTCGGCGCCGACAACGTCGCGGCGACCGCGCACGCCATGGGCATCCCCGCGGTGCAGAGCGACACCGGGCCGCACCCGGGGGCGAAGACCCTGATCGCCAAGAGCGGAGCCCCGGACGACTACGTCGGCATCGGCAACTACCCGGTCCGGATCCTCGATCAGGCCGACGCGTACGCGACGCTGGCCAGCGGCGGGATCCACCGCAAGGCCTACTTCGTACAGAAGGTCACCGACTCCGGCGGCAGTGTGCTGTTCCAGCACAAGGATGCTCCCAACCGGGTGCTGGACCCGAAGGTCGCCAATGACACCACCTTGGCCATGGAGCAGGTGGCGCCGACGTCCGGACTGGCGTTGTTCGACGGGCGCACCGTGGCAGCCAAGACCGGCACCGTGGGCATCCAGAACAGTGGCAACTCCAGCGACGGTTGGACGGTCGGTTTCACCAATGCGGTGAGCGCGTCGTCCTGGGTCGGGTCGGACAAGGTGGAGCCGATCTACGACGCCAACCACAACTCCGAGTACGGACGTGACCTGGCCGGCAACGCGTGGAAGCTGTTCATGAACGCGTACCTGCAGAACAAGCCAGCCGGTCAGATGCCCACCACGCAGCAGATCCTCAAGGGCACCACAGTCCAGCCGAGTGCCACGCCGACGAGTTCTGCGCCGAGCACTTCTGCGCCGACCACGTCCACCCCGACCACGACCGCGCCGGTGACGACTCCCCCTACCTCGGCGCCCCCCACGACGACGTCGGCACCCCCACCCCCCAGCACGACCACCAGTCCCTCGTGCGGATTGCTCGGGACCCCCTGCCCCACGACCTCGGCGCCACCCGCACCGGCGGCTAGTCCGAACCAGACGCCTGTCGGCGGCTAATCTGGCACGGTGGCCAAGGTGGATGCGTGACTGAGGTGGATGCGTGACCGAGCTGAACGTCCACCCTGCCCTGCGCCCAACCGGACAACCGCTGCCGCCGTCCAGCACCGATCCGACCATTCGACGGGCCAGCGCCGCGATCGGCGGCCCGGTCGGCCGGTACGCCCAGACCGGTTTCGGCTGGTGGACTCCGGTGCGGGTGCTGCTCGCCATCGCCGCGTTCACCCTGCTGCTCGGCTACGCCCAGAAGTCGCCCTGCGCCGACGGCCGGTGGGTGGCGTCGTCGCAGTACACGACCGCCTGCTACTCCGACATCATCCCGCTCTGGGGCGCCGAGGGGCTCGCCGACGGGGCGGTCCCCTACCGCGATCACGCGGTCGAATACCCGGTGATCACCGGCGGCTTCATGTACGTCTCGGCCGAAGGTGCACGCGCCTGGCGCTCCGTCGTCCAGTCCGGCGCCGACGAGGGCGTGGCCTTCGGCGTCGTGAGCTGTGTGCTGCTGGCCCTCTGCGGCCTGGTCGCGGTGCGTGCCTCGATCGGTGCGGCGGGACGGCGACGTCAATGGGACGTTGCGATCTTCGCTGCCGGTCCGCTGCTGGTGTTTCATGCCTTCACCAACTGGGATCTGCTGGCCATGGCGTTCGCGTCCGCTGCGTTGTGGGCCTGGGCCCGCGAACGACCCATCGCGGCAGGCGTACTGATCGGGCTGGGCACCGCGGCGAAGCTCTACCCGATTCTGATCCTGCTGCCGCTCGTCCTGCTGGCCTACCGCAGCCGACTGTGGCGTCCGGTGCTCTGGGCCTCGGTCGCGGCCGGCCTGAGCTGGCTGGCCGTCAACCTGCCGGTCGCGTTCACGTGGACGAAGGGTTGGTGGGAGTTCTACTCGTTCAACGCAGCTCGGCCGGCCGAGGCGGAGAGCTTCTGGTTCATGCTGAACCACTATTACCCGGCCACCTTCGGCAAGGACGGCACCTGGGTTCCCTCCGGCCTCGCCGTCGCGCTGGTGGTGTTGGCTGCGATGGCCCTGATCAGCTGGGTCGCGCTCGCAGCACCGGCCCGCCCGCGACTCGCCCAACTGGTGTTCCTGGTGGCGGCGGCTTTCCTGCTCACGAGCAAGGTGTCCAGCGCTCAGTACTCCGTCTGGCTGCTGCCGCTGGTGGCCCTGGCCCGACCCAAATGGCGGATGGCGCTGATCTGGCAGTTCACCGAGATCGGTGTCTGGATCGGCAAGATGCTGTGGCTGGTCGGTGGGTCGCACGGTTTCACCTATCAGGGCCTGACGGTGGTGCTGCTGACCCGCGACGGTGCGTTGCTGTGCCTGATGGGGTTGGTCGTGTTCGAGATCTATCACCCGGAACACGACATCGTGCGTGCGGTGGGTGACGAGGACCCGGGCGCGGGGCTGTTCGCGCGGTCCCTCGATGACCGCCGGCTGCGTCGGGTCGCCGTCGTAGGGTCTGCAGCATGAGCGAACAGCGCGCTGCGCAGCCGGGTCCCGACGGCGAGTCGGCTGCGCCCGCGAGCTCGCCAGCTTCACCGGCAGCTGTCGCGGCTTCTGCACCGGCCGGCGCGGCGCCCGGATCCGTTCTCGAGCCCACCGATGACCTGAGCATCACCCACCACACGTTGCGGGTCGGTAGGCGGAGCCTCGCCTACACCGCGACAGCGGGAAGGGTCGTGCTCCGCGAGGAGCAGGTCACCGACGGGTTGTTCCAGGGGCCGTCGGTGCGCGCCGAGATGTTCGTGACCTCCTACGTGCTCGACGGTGCCGACACGTCGCGCCGACCGGTCACCTTCGCCTTCAACGGTGGTCCGGGTTCGTCGTCGGTGTGGTTGCACCTGGGTCTGCTCGGCCCGCGGCGGATCCTGATGGGTGACGCCGATGAGCTGCTGCCGCCGCCGTACGGGTTGGCAGACAACGCCGAATCCCTGCTGGCCGTCTCGGACCTGGTGTTCATCGACCCGGTCTCCACCGGTTACTCGCGGGTCGCGACCGGTCAGAAGTCGGACGAGTTCCACGGGTATGCGCGTGATCTGGATGCCGTCGGCGAACTGATCCGACTGTGGACCTCCCGCAACGACCGTTGGATGTCGCCGAAGTTCCTGGCCGGCGAGTCGTACGGCACGCTTCGTGCAGCGGCGCTGGTCGATCAGCTGCAGGAGCGTTTCGGCCTGTACTGCAACGGAGTCATGCTGATCTCGAGCGTGCTGAACATGGCGACCATCGGTCCACACGAGGACAACGATCTGCCCACCACGCTGTTCCTGCCCACCTTCGCCGCCATCGCCCATCACCACGGAAAGCACGGCAGAAAGTCGTTGCGGACGGTGTTACGCGAGGCCGAGGACTTCGCCTCCCGGGACTACCCGTGGGTGCTCTCGCGAGGTAGTCGGCTGACCGAGGGCGAACGCACCGAGGCCGCCGAACGACTTGCCGAGCTGACCGGGTTGTCCGTGGAGTACGTGCTGCGCTCGGAGCTCCGTCTGGACAGCACCCGGTTCTACACCGAGTTGCTGCGCTCGCAGGGTCGCACCGTCGGCCGCCTCGACGGCCGGTTCTCCGGGTGGTCGCACGATGGCGTCGCTGATGTCTATGACGCCGACCCCAGTTACGACGCCATCTGCGGTCCTTACGCGGCAGGCTTCAACCACTACGTGCGCGCCGAGCTCGGGTACCTCAACGACCTGCCGTACGAGCTGATCTCGCCGAAGGTGCATCCCTGGTCCTACAAGGAGTTCGAGAACCAGTCGGTCAATGTGACGCGCCGGCTCGCGCGCGCGATGCGAGCCAACCGGCACCTGAAGGTGCACGTCGCACTCGGATACCACGACGGGGCGACCCCCTATTTCGCTGCCGAGCACGTGCTGGCACATCTGCCGATTCCTGATGAGCTGAAGGCGAATATCGAGTCGGCTTATTACCCGGCAGGGCACATGATGTACGTGCACGAACCTTCACGGGTGCAGCAGTCCAGCGATCTGGCCGGCTTCGTCCGATCCGCCAGCGGATGGTCCGGCCGCCCCGCCGGATAGGCTGTGCTGTCCCGACCGCCCCATGCATGCGAGCTGATCAAGGAGAGTCACCGTCGTGACTTTGCGGATGTCCACGCTGTTCCTGCGCACTCTGCGCGATGACCCCTCCGACGCTGAGGTCGCCAGTCATCGGCTGCTGGTCCGCGCCGGCTACATCCGTCGAGTGGCGCCGGGAATCTACTCGTGGTTGCCGCTGGGAATCGAGCTGCTGCGCAATGTGGAGCGGATCGTCCGTGAAGAGATGGTCGGTATCGGTGCGCAGGAGGTGCACTTTCCGGCGCTGATCCCACGCGAGATCTTCGAGGCCTCCGGGCGTTGGGCCGACTACGGCGACGGCCTGTTCCGGCTGCATGACCGCAAGGGCAATGACTACCTGTTGGCACCCACCCACGAGGAGCTCTTCACCCTGCTGGTCAAGGGCGAGCTTTCCTCGTACAAGGACTACCCGCTGTCGCTGTTCCAGATCCAGACCAAGTACCGCGACGAGGCCAGGCCACGGGCGGGCATTCTGCGTGGCCGCGAGTTCGTGATGAAGGACTCGTACTCCTTCGACCTGACCGACGAGGGGTTGGCCGCCTCGTACCAGGCGCACCGCGACGCCTACGAGCGCATCTTCACCCGGCTCGGCTTCGACTACCGGATCGTCTTCGCCGTGTCCGGGGCCATGGGTGGCTCGGCGTCGGAGGAATTCCTGGCGCCCACCCCCGCCGGGGAGGACACCTTCGTGCAGTGCACCAACTGTGACTATGCAGCCAACACCGAGGCTGTGGTGATCGCGGCCGGGCAGGCGCAGGATCCGCTGCTGCAGCCGGCCATGACCGTGCTCGACACCCCCGAGACGCCGACCATCGACACCCTCGTGCAGCGGCTGAACACCCTCGACCTGGGACGTAGCTTCACCGCCGCGGACACCCTGAAGAATGTCGTACTGCGGACGAAGGCGCCCGGAGCGGCCGAATGGTCCCTGCTGGTCGTCGGCGTTCCCGGCGATCGGGAAGTCGACCTGAAGCGACTGGCCGGCCAGCTCGAGCCGGTCGAGGTCGAGCAGGCCGGCCCCGAGGACCTCGCCCGGGTACCGGCGCTGGTGAAGGGCTACATCGGACCCCAGGTGCTGGGTAGCGGGTCGGCCTCCAAGGTCCGCTATCTCGTGGACCCGCTGGTCGTGCCGGGTTCGGCGTGGGTTACCGGGGCCAATGCGGCCGACCAGCACGCGGCGTTCGTGGTGCGCGATCGTGACTTCGTCGCCGATGGGGAGATCGGTGCTGTCGAGATCCGCGACGGTGACCGCTGCTCGGTGTGCGGTTCAGCCCTGCAGATCGCCCGCGGCATCGAGCTCGGGCACGTCTTTCAGCTGGGACGCAAGTACGCCGAGGTCTTCGGACTGACTGCGCTCGGCCCGGACGGCAAGCCGGTCACCGTCACCATGGGCTCCTACGGTGTCGGTGTGACCCGCGCGGTGGCCGCGCTGGCGGAACAGACCCTGGACGACAAGGGACTGTGCTGGCCGCGTGCGGTTGCCCCCGCGGATGTGCACGTGGTGGCAACGGGCAAGGACGAATCCATCTTCGAGGCGTGCGAAACGCTGGTCACGTCCCTCGAGGGTCTCGGCGTCCGGGTCATCTACGACGACCGCCGCGGGGTCTCGCCCGGAGTCAAGTTCAAGGATTCGGAACTACTCGGCGTGCCCACCATCGTGGTGGTCGGCCGCGGACTCGCCACCGGGATGGTCGAGGTCAAGGACCGGCGCACCGACGAACGTCGCGAAGTGGCCCTGTCGGCGGTGCTGGACGAACTCGTGGCCCTGGTGCGTGGCTGACGGCGAGTCCTGCTCCTACCTCTACTCAGCCAGCCTGCTCCTGCTCCTGCTCAGCCGGCCCGCTCCTGCTCAGCCAGCCTGTGCGCGCAGGTACTTGATGTCCTCGGCCTGACCTTCGGCGGGTGTTTCCACGATCACGTCGCAGCCGGCGTTTCGGACCACCTCGGCGATGGCCTCGGCTGCGATGAAACCCGTGCCGAAGTTCGTGTGCCGGTCCGCCCCTGAGTCAAAGCTGTCCCTGCTGTCATTTGCGTGGATCAGGTCAACCCGTCCGGTGATAGCGCGGACGCGCTCCACGATCCCGTCGAGGTCCTCCCCGCCGGCGTGGGCGTGGCAGGTGTCCAGGCAGAACCCCGGCCCGTACTCGCCGATCACCTCCCAGAGCTGAGCGATCCGGTCCAGGTGGCGGGCCATCGCGTGCGTTCCGCCCGCGGTGTTCTCGATCAGGATGGGCAGGCCGAAACCGCCGGTCTCGGCTGCCTGGGCGAAGACCTTGCGCCAGTTGTCGATGCCGACCGCCGGATCGTCGGCACCTGTGACATGACCGCCGTGCACGATGAGGCCCTTGGCGCCGATCGCCGCCGCGGCCGCGGCATGTTGTCCGAGCAGCTTGCGGCTGGGTATCCGGATGCGGTTGTTGGTCGTGGCGACGTTCAGTACGTAGGGCGCGTGCACGTACACGGCGAGGTCACTGGCGGCGATCTCGGCAGCGTGGGCATGTTCCTTCGGCGCCTTCCAGCCCTGTGGATCGGCGAGAAAGAACTGCATCGCGGCGGCGTCGACGCCAGCGGCAGCCCTGAGAGGGTCGGTCGAATCGACGTGCGCACCGATGGCCGGGCGGGCTGTTGACATGTCTTCAGAGGCTACTGGGAGCGTCTGACGGCACTGGCCGCCGCTGGTGCGGACGCGAGCGGAGTCCACAGGTCGCGTCGCCTGTGCACAGATGTTCGCAGAAGACCGATCGATGCCGCTTGCGCTTATTGGATAGGGCTGTTCCTTACCAAGCTGCACGCCCTGGAGAATCAAGATGACGCGATGGACCTTCCCGTACCCCACCCGGCGGCAGAGTCTTGCGGCCATGGCGGCCGCAGCCCTGCTGGCTGTCATCGGCTCGTTGCTGGCGAGTCTGGGCCCGGTAGGTGCCGCCGCGCCGATGGACCGCCGGAGCACCGGTCCCAACCACAGCTCGGAATGGCCGGGCACCGGCTATCTGCTGTCGGACCCGTCTCAGGGCGCATCGGGGGCTTACTGGGCCGGCGCCTACCGAACCCTCGGCGGCATCAAGTCCTACTGCATCGACGATTTCTACGACTACCCGAACCCCACCTACGGTTACCGGACGAGGGAGGTGTCCCGCTGGGGCGCCCGCGCCGGCTCGAACGACGGTGCCTCCGGGCACCGGGCCCAACGGATCATCTGGATCGTCAACAGCTACGGCCAGTCCCCGAACCGCGGTGCGACCGCAGCGGTGTCGATGGCCATCAACCTGCTGACCGGCTCCGCGCCGTTCGCCCGCAGCTACCGTAGTTACTTCGCCCGCCAGCTCGAAGCGATCGATCCCGGCATCGTCCGTTCGATCGACCAGATGCTTGTTGATTCAGATCGGTACGCCGGGCCTTACAGCACCCGTATCACCTTCGGCGCCGCGCCACCGGTCGGCGGCACCGGGGCGTTCGCAGTGAGCATCAGGAGCGCCAACGGCACGGCGCTTCGCAACGCACCCTTCGTGGTGACGTCAGTCCGGGGTGGCCGCCTGCTGTCCCCAGCGGTTGGCAGAACCGATGTCTCCGGGGTCGGCCACCTCTCGTACACCGCGTTGCGGGCGGGCACGGTCTCGGCTGCCGCGCACGGGACGTCCGCGCCTGCCACCACCGTGCGGGTCGGCTATTCCCCGAGCCACGGCACCATGAACTTCTCCACCGGCTCGCAACGCGTGGTAGCCGTCTCCGCCGTGCGGCTACGGCCGGTGGCCGGTGGCACCGGCCACGTCACCGTGCTCGCCCCCGTGGTGGTCACCTCCGTGGTCGGCGGGGTACACGCCCGACCGGTGGGTGTTGCCGTGGCCGACCGCATCACCGCCAGTGGCCTGACACGACTGACCGAGTACCGGTTGCGCGCCAGCCTGATCGACTTCGCCGGCCGGGTGTGTGCCACGGTGTCGCTGGCGGTGCGGGCGGATGCGGTGGGCAACCTCGTCACGCAGACGCCTCCGGTAGCGACCTGTGGCGTCGGCACAAATACGTTCACCGAGACCCTGACCGATTCCGCAGGAGCAATTGTGGCAATCACTCCACCCGGGCAACCGACGGAGACGTTCCCGGTCATGGAGGCAGTGACCAGCACGCCGGCCACGCCGCCCGCACCGGCGACTAAGCCGAAGCCGAAGCCGACACCGACGCCGACGCCGACCCCGTCCCGAGCCGGTCTGGCACAGACGGGTGTGGTTCCGCTCGGAGCTGCCACGGTCGGTTCCGGTGCTGTCGGCCTGGGCCTGGCACTGCTGGCAATGGGCCGGCGGCGGTATCGCGCCAGACACTGAGCACCGGCAGACACTGGGCACCGCCAGACACTGGGCACCGCCAGACACTGAGCACCGGCAGACACTGAGCACCGGCAGACACTGGGCACTGGGACCGTCACCAGCGGTGGTCCGCCTCGTTAGTCCTCTCGGTACGCCAACTGGACAACCGAAAAGTACTCTCGGCTGTCGCAGCCCGGTAGGCATAAGATGCTAAAACGGTCAGTTCATGGATTCCGCAGGTTCTGCTGGAGGAGTATCGATGAAGGTGCGTCGCGTGGTGGCAGCTTCGATCGCCGGTGCTCTGGCGGCCGGTGCGGGTCTGCTTCTGGGCGGGACCGGGGCAAGCGCGACCACCCCGCCGACGCCGGTCGGATTGCTTCTCACCGGCATGACGTCCACCGCCTGCCCGTTGCCGCTGAACGGTGCACTGGCGCTCAGCCCGGGGACCGCCGTCAAGTTCACCAAAGATCCGTTGCTGGGCCTGCTCGGCTCAGAGAGCCTCACCATCAAGCCGGCACCTGACTCCACGGACCCGAAGACCGTGAAGACCATCACCGACCTGGGAACAGGTCAGACGATCGCGTTCACGAAGGCCGCGAAATACCAGCTGAGCTGGACGAACTCGTCACTGGTCGCGACCACCACGCAGAAGGGCACGCTGACCATCAGCACCTCGGCGCAGAAGTGTGTCGTGGCAGTACAGGTCCCGACGCCGAGCGTGAGCGTCCCCGGCGTGCCGCCGGCAGTCACCAGTCCCATCAACGGCGTAATCGGTGGCGTGGTCGGCGGGGTCAACTCCGCGGTCGCCCCGGTCAACGGCGCGCTCGGTCCAGTGCTGGGATCGGTCAACCAGGGTGTCGGTGGCGTCACTGGCGGGACGTCGAGCGGCACCGGTGGCGGCACTGGTTCCGCCTCTGGGCCGTCCCTGAACTACAAACCGAGCGGGCTGACCGTCGCCGACCGTACGGTGCCCAAGGGCTACGGCTCGGGCAGTGGCCTCGGTGGTAATTACATCGGATCCGGGCTGTCCGGCTCCCGGACCGTGCCGGCCATCCCGTTCAAGGTCGGCGGCGGCTCGGCCGCCCCCGCTTCCTCCGGCAAGGCCCGGCCGGGTCAGTCCTCGGTCGATCTGGCGTCCAACTCCGAACATTCAGCCATCACCGGAATACCCGCACTGCTGGTTCTGCTCGCCGTGATTGCGCTGTCTACGGTCACGGCCTTCTACGCCCGCACCTTTCTGCTGCACCGCCCGACCCGCTCGTAGCGGATTCAGCGTCCTGGACAGCGCAGGCCATCGGCTCAACCGCCTCCCCGCCTCGATTTCGCGGTGGCCCTGCGAGCCGGTAGCCTGAGCAGGTTGTCTGTCTTGCGGGGACGTCTGGTGTTCCCGCACTCCGCGCAGCGCCGGTAGGAGCTCGGGTCAGTACCCGACGCCTGCTGGCT
>JBBQFE010000063.1:0-9843 GCA_038321605.1 Mycobacteriales bacterium
TGTCACGCAGCGGCATGCCTGCCTGTAGTCCCATGTAGATCAACGCCTTTTCCGCGGCGACGCGGTCCCCCTCGTCGGCATAGTCCGCCGGGTCCGGAACCTGTCCCGACAGCGGCGCACCCTGCCCTGGGTTGGTGCCCCAGGTGACGAAGGGGCTGATGTCTGCAGCATCGAGGGTCACCTCGGCGTCGAACTCTGCGTCGGGATCGGTGACCAGGCTCTGCCAGTAGGCCACGGCCTCGTCCCACGCTTCGCCGGTCGGGGCGTGGTCGCGGCCCTGCAGGTACTCGAACGTGGTTTGATCCGGCGCGATCATGCCGGCCCTCGCTCCCCATTCGATGCTCATGTTGCAGACCGTCATGCGGCCCTCCATGCTCATCGCCTCGAAGACATCGCCTCGGTACTCGACCATGTAGCCCTGACCGCCGCCGGTTCCGGTCTGGGCGATCACGGCAAGGATCACGTCCTTCGGCGTCACCCCGACCGGCAGCGTTCCGTTGACGGTCACGGCCATCGTCTTCGGCCGATCCATCGGTAGCGTCTGGGTCGCCAGCACATGCTCCACCTGGCTGGTGCCGATGCCGAAGGCCAGCGCCCCGAACGCGCCATGGGTGGACGTGTGGGAGTCACCACAGACCATCGTCATACCCGGCTGGGTGATTCCGAGCTGGGGACCGATGACGTGCACGATGCCCTGCTCGGCATCTCCCATCGGATAGAGAGTCACGCCGAATTCCGCGCAGTTGGCGCGCAACGTGTCGATCTGGGTTCGACTGACCGGATCGGCGATCGGCGCGAAGATGTTCTGGGTGGGAACGTTGTGGTCCTCGGTGGCCAGCGTCAGATCCGGCCTGCGCACGCCCCGCCCGGCGAGTCGCAGCCCCTCGAACGCCTGTGGACTCGTCACCTCGTGCACCAGGTGCATGTCGATGTAGAGCAGGTCCGGTTCACCCGGTGCGCTGCGCACCAGATGGCTCTCCCACAACTTCTCGGCCAGGGTCTTGCCCATTCGGGACTCCTTCCGCGGCACTGCGGCCCGCTTGCTGCTCGAGGCCGGCGACTGTCGCCCCAGGCCACATTGGCTTTCTCACTATATAAGAATGTAGTATCGTTGTATGGGACAGCATAGCGGTATCGGCGTCGTGGACAAGACCGTAGCCATCCTGGTCGCGTCCAGCGAGGGTCCAGCATCGCTTGCCGACCTGGTCCAGCGGACCTCGATCCCGCGCGCCACCGCTCACCGGTTGGCGGTGGCACTCGAGGTGCACCGACTGCTTGAGCGCGACACCGACGGACGATTCGTCCCGGGGCCGCGGCTGGCCGAACTCGCGGCCGCTGCGACGGATCCGCTGCTCGAGCGCGCGGTCGAGGTGCTTTCCTGGGTCCGGGACACCTCGGGCGAGAGCGCTCAGCTCTACCGACGCGACGGCCGTGACCGGGTGTGCGTCGCAGCGGCAGAACGCGCCGCCGGCCTGCGCACCACGGTCCCCCTCGGCGCTCGGTTGCCGCTGACTGCCGGCTCCGGTGCGCAGGTGCTGTGCGCCTGGGAGTCGCCGGAGACGGTGGCGACGCTGCTGGCGCATGCCGAGTTCACCGAGCGCTCGCTGGCCGAGGTCCGGCGACGCGGCTGGGCACAGTCCGTCGGCCAGCGCGAGGCCGGTGTCGCCTCGGTGTCAGCGCCGGTGTTCGGGCCGGGACGACGGGTGGTCGCCGCGGTGTCCATCTCGGGGCCCATCGAACGTCTCGGCAGGTCACCGGGACAGCAGTTCGCACCGGTGCTCACTGCCGCGGCCCAGCGCCTGCAGAACGCCATCGGCGGCTGACTCCCGGCGTCGGGGCACCCCTCGGCGGTCAGGTGGGGCGGCAGTCGGGTGGGGCGGCAGTCAGGTGGGGCGCCAGTCAGGTGGGGCGGCGACCAGGAATCGCCGGATCGGTCTGCAACCAGTGGCCGACGAGCTCCGGCCGTCCGAAGAGAAACCCCTGCTGGATGCTCACGCCGATGTCGTGCAGCCGGCGGGACTGGAGTTCGGTCTCAACCCCTTCGGCCACCAGCCGGGGCGCCAGGGTGCGTAGTAGCGACACGGTGCCTTCGACGAAGGACCAGCCGGCATCGTCGCCGCCGGCAGGGATCAGGGACTTGTCCAGCTTTATGCCGCCCAACGGCAGCATCCGCAGCAAGGACAGCGCGGTCTCACCGCGGCCGAAGTCATCGATCACCACCGTCAGCCCGAGATCGGCCGCATACCGCAACTCGGCCACCAGATCCGCTGCGGACACGCCGACTGCGACCTCTTCGGTGAGCTCGACGACGATGTTGCTGCACGGCAGCCCGGCGGCCGCCGCAGCCTCGACCACCGAATCGATTGCCAGCCCGGTTCCCATGAACTCGCGCGAGATGTTGACCCCGACCATCAGCGACGCGAACTTCGACCGCAGCCGGAGTCCGTCGCGAAACGCCTGCTGGAAGCAGGTCTTTGCCAGCGTGGACATCAGCCCGAGCTGGTGGCTGGCATCGACGATCCGCTCAGCGCTGATCCCGGAGCCAGGCCCCCGCAGCCGAACCAGGGACTCCATGCCGAACACCTCCGAGGTGGCGACATCGATCAACGGCTGAAAGTGCACATTGACGTCGCCACCGGCGATGGCCGTTCGTACCGTCTCCTCTTCCGCCACCCGCTCCTGGGCGGTGCGCGAGATTTCAGGAGTCCATTCCACGACCGTACGAAGCACTGATCGCTTCGCGACTGCCAACGCCCGCTCGGCGTTGTCGGCAGCCTGCAGCAACGGTTGCCCGGCGAGCCGCGGGGTCCAACCCGCCTGCAGCGTCACCGGAATCCGTTCACCGCCGAAGTCGAAGTCCAGCTCGCCGGCCTGCTCCACGGCGGCTGCGACCGTCGAGCCCGCCTCGCACAGCAGTAGGAACTCATCGCCGGCCAGGCGGACGATCACATCGGTCGATCCTGCGATCGATTGCAGCCACCGACTGACCTCGACCAGGCACCTGTCGCCACCCGCCTGCCCCCAGACATCGTTGATGCTCTTGAACCTGCGCACGTCCGTCAGCAGCACGCTGGCGAACGGTGAGGTGGCCGGGTCATCGAAATCGGCGATGTCGAACAGCGCCCGACGGTTGTACAGACCGGTCAGCTCGTCACGTACGAGCTGTTCGTGATCGCTGGCAACCTGATGGCCACCCACCGCAGGGCGCCACCACAGCACGGCCCAGCGATCATCGGACATCACGTCGAGTTGCACGACGATCAGTCGCCCCGACAGCAACAGCCGAAACGTCCTTCGTGGCGGGCCGGGCACGTTGATCTGATGCGACACCGCGTCCCAGAACTGGTGGGCGTCTGCCGAACGCGGCGGCCACTCGAACCCGGCCTCAGCAGCGGAGTCGGCCAGCGCGACGTCTATCCCGGTCGGCCGCGACACCACCTCGGCCACCAGCAACCCGGTCGAGTCAAGGATCTCGTTCAACCTGACGGCATCGAGCGGGCCGTCTCTCATGGACGAGAGAACCGGATCCATCACCCAACCTCCGGCAGTAGCTGGCCGACGTTGCACGCCGGGGCTGTGGACCCGACGGTGAGCGCTCCTTGGGACGCCGACCATCGAGCTGGATTGTGATTCAACCTTGGCACGACCTGAGCCCATTGAACAGGTCTCGCTGCCATCGGCCCGGGTGAACCGGGAGAACAACGACGAACAGCCCCCCGACAGGTCGGGAGGCTGTTCTCGGTCGAACTCGCAACTGTAGCCCCGAAGGGATTCGAACCCTCGCTACCGCCGTGAGAGGGCGGCGTCCTAGGCCGCTAGACGACGGGGCCCTAGGTCCTGCAGATGTGCTGTCTTGCGCTGGGGTACCAGGACTCGAACCTAGACTAAGTGAATCAGAATCACTTGGGCTGCCAATTACCCCATACCCCACTGCTACCCGGTCTTGGAGTACCAACCGAGCCGAACGGTTACTCTACCGGACACCCGCCGACGATCCGAAATCGGACCAATCTCAGCGCGTCCCGATCGGTGCGCTCGCCCACGGGCCCGCCTCGATCGCTGTCTACCCGGTGCTCGGACGCCACTGCTGAGCTGCCGCGAGACGCTGTAGCGAGGTCTCCCGGCCCAGCAGCTCCATCGACTCGAACAGCGGAGGCGAGATCTGCTTGCCGGTGACCGCGACCCGAAGGGTGCCAAAGGCGTTACGGGGTTTGAGACCGAGCCGTTCGATGAGCTCCGCGTGCAGCGCTGCCTCGAGCGACGGGGTATCCCAGACTGCGAGGCCCGCCAGTACCGGCAGCGCCGCCGTCAGTACCGACTGGCCCGCCTCGCCGAGGTGTTTCGCCGCCGACGCCTCCTCGAGGACGAATCTCTCGGCAGGCACGAACAGGAAGTGCAACATCTCGGCCGCCTCGCCCAGCGTCTTCACCCGCTCCTGGACCAGCGGCGCCGCTGCGGCGATCATCGTGCGGTCGGCCGCGGAACCAGGTGGTGGCGGGGCATCAGCACCCGCCAGCCCAGCAGACACCGCACCGGCTCCGGTCAGGAACGCCTCGAGCCTGGCGGCGAAATCATCCGCTTGCAACAGCCTCAGATGAGTGGCATTGAGCGCCTGGCACTTCTTGGAATCGAATCTCGCCGGGTTCGCGTTGACGTCGGCGACGTCGAAGGCAGCCACCATCTCGGCCAGACTGAAGATGTCGTGGTCGTCTGCGATCGACCAGCCGAGCAGGGCCAGATAGTTGATCAGGCCCTCGGGAATGTAGCCGGCCTCGCGGTAGGTGTTCAACGACGCCTGCGGGTCGCGCTTGGACAGCTTCTTGTTGCCCTCCCCCATCACGTACGGCAGGTGGCCGAAGCTGGGCACCGCAGTCGCCACGCCGACGTCGATCAGTGCGCGGTAAAGCGCAATCTGGCGCGGGGTCGACGGCAACAGGTCCTCGCCCCGCAGTACGTGGGTGATTCGCATCATCGCGTCGTCCACCGGATTGACCAGTGTGTACAAGGGCACCCCGTTTGCCCGGACCACCACGAAATCCGGGACGCTGCCCGCGGCGAAGGAGACCTCGCCGCGCACCACGTCGTGCCAGCCGAGGTCGGTGTCGGGCATCCGGAGTCGAAGGACCGGCTCGCGGCCCTCGGCCAGGAACTGGGCACGCTGAGCTTCGGAGAGCTCCCGGTCGAAGTTGTCGTACCCCAGCTTCGGATCACGTCCGGCCTGCAGGTGGCGCGCCTCCACCTCGGCCGGCGTGGAGAACGACTCGTACAGGTGCCCGGCAGCACGCAGCCTGGCGATGACGTCGGCGTAGATGTCGTGCCGTTCGGACTGCCGGTACGGGCCGTACGGGCCACCGACCTCGGGGCCCTCGTCCCAGTCCAGGCCCAGCCAACGCAGCGCGTCCAGCAGCTGCTCATAGGACTCCTGGGAGTCGCGGGCGGCGTCGGTGTCTTCGATGCGGAACACGAAGGTCCCGCCGACGTGCCTAGCGTAGGCCCAATTGAAAAGGCAGGTGCGGATCAGACCGACGTGCGGGTTACCCGTCGGTGAAGGGCAGAACCGGACGCGGATGTCGGCACCCGTCGCCACGCTCATTTGCTGCGCACCGGGTTCACGAGTTCACCGATGCCGTCGATCGCAATGGTCACCGTGTCACCGTTGACGATCGGCCCGACCCCGGACGGGGTCCCGGTGAGGATCACGTCACCGGGCACCAGCGTCATCACGTGGGACATGAACGAGACGAGCGTCGCCACGTCGAAGACCATGTCCGACGTCAGTGCGTCCTGCTTGACCTCGCCGTTCACCAGCGCCCGGATCCGTACCGCGCTGGGATCGAAGACCGTCTCGATCCACGGCCCGATCGGGCAGAAGGAGTCGTGCCCCTTGGCCCGGGTGAACTGCTTGTCGGCCCGCTGCTGGTCTCGGGCGGTGACGTCGTTGGCACAGGTGTAGCCGAAGATCACCTCGTGTGCCTTCTCCCGAGGCACGTCCTTGGCCACCTTGCCGATCACCAGTGCCAGCTCCGCCTCGAACTCGACCTGATCGGAATCCCGCGGCAACCTGATGACGTCGTTGGTCCCGATCACCGCAGTGGACGGCTTGAGGAAGATCAGCGGACGGTCAGGGACGTCATTGCCCATCTCGGCAGCATGGGCTGCGTAGTTGCGCCCGACGGCGATCACCTTGCTCGGCAGGATCGGAGCCAACAGGCGGACGTCGCCGAGGGCGAACCGTTCTCCGGTGAACTCGATAGGGCCCATCGGATGGTCCTTGATCGCCGCGAGGGTCAGTGATTCGAGGCGGGCATCGGCCGAACCCTCGACGACACCCCAGGCAATTCCACCGGTATGAACGAATCTGGCTATGCGCACGCCAGTCAGGTTACCGGTGTGCCCGGTAGGCGTCGGCTGACGGATACTGAACTGGTGAGCAATCTGCAATCGGTCCCCCCCGCCGAGCGTCGCCGACTTGCCGTGCTGTTGCTGCCGGTCGGCCTCGTGCTGCTCGCCGCGGGGCTGGTTCCGGTCCTCACCTCGCCCGCCGCGGGCTGGCGGGTGGCCGGGGTCGCGGTGACGCTGCTGTCGCTACTACTGCTCGGTGTGGCGTGGGGATTGCACAGGTCGGCGGCGACCGACGATGCGGCGCGGCACGAGGCCGAACTGGACGCCGCGATCATGGCCGCGACCGACTGCGGCTCAGGGTGCGGAACGGGCGCCTGCGGCGTGGACGACTGCGCGGTCAGGCAGCTGCCACGCCGCTAGCAGGGACCTGATGCGGTGATCGGCAACGGCCGGTCGAGAGGTCAGCTCTTCAGCAGGCCGAACCGGACGGCGTCTGACAGCGCGAGCCAGGACGCCTCGATGATGTTGGGGTGAACTCCCACCGTCGTCCACTCGCGGCTCTTGTCCGAGGTCTCGATGAGCACCCTGGTGGTGGCGTCGGTTCCGTGCTTGCCGGGCAGGATGCGCACCTTGTAGTCCGACAGCTCGAACGAGGCCAGCGCCGGATACACCTCCTGCAGGGCTTGGCGCACCGCCCGGTCCAGGGCGTTGACCGGCCCGTTGCCCTCTGCGGTGGAGATCACCCGGCGACCGGCCGCGTGCACCTTGACGGTGGCCTCGGTGACGACGGTGCCGTCCTCGCGCCGATCCACGATGGCCCGGTAGGACTCGAGCACGAACGGCACCGTGGCGGCCCCGTCCGCCAGCTCGTCGCGGACCAGCAACTCGAACGATGCGTCCGCCGCCTCGTAGGACCAGCCGGTGGCTTCGCGCTCCTTGACCCGGTCGACGACGCTGCCGACCACATCGGGCCGGGTGGTGACGTCGACGCCGAGCTCGGCTGACTTCAACTCGACCGACGCGCGGCCGGCCATCTCGGTGATCAGGATCTTCTGGGTATTGCCCACCAGCTCGGGCAACATGTGGTTGTAGAGCTCGGGTCCCATCTTGATCGCCGACGCGTGCAGCCCCGCCTTGTGGGCGAAGGATGAACTGCCGACGTACGGTGCGTGCGTGTCCGGGGCCAGGTTGGCGATCTCGGCGATGGCATGTGCCACCCGCACGCTCTCGGCGATGGTTCCCGGCGGCAACACGTCGAGACCCATCTTGAAGACGAGACCACCGACCACCGAGAAGATGTTGGCGTTTCCGGCACGCTCGCCGTACCCGTTCGCCGTTCCCTGGACGTGGGTCACGCCGGCGTCGACCGCGGCCAGGGTGTTGGCCACCGCGCAGCCGGTGTCGTCCTGGGTGTGGATGCCGAGTCGGATGCCGGTCCTGGTGGCCACCTCGGACACGATGTCGTGGATGCCCATCGGCAGCATCCCCCCGTTCGTGTCGCACATGATGCCCACGTCCGCGCCTGCCGCCAGCGCCGCGTCGAGCACCCGCACCCCGTAGTCGGGGTCGTGGGCGTACCCGTCGAAGAAGTGCTCGCAGTCCACGAACACCCGACGGCCCTGGGCCCGCAAGAAGGCGACGGTGTCGGTGACCATCGCCAGGTTCTCTTCGCGGGTGGTGCGCAACGCCCGCTCGACATGCCAGACATCGGACTTGGCGACCAGGGTGATCACCGACGCCCGGCTGTCGAGCAGCGCCTGCACCTGCTGGTCGTCGGCCACCCGGACCCCCGCTTTGCGGGTGGCCCCGAACGCCACCAGCGTGGCGTGCTGCAGGGCCAGTTCACCGTTCGCCGCTCTCGCGAAGAACTCGGTGTCCTTGGGCACGGCACCTGGCCAACCGCCCTCGATGAAACCCACCCCGAACGAGTCGAGCAGCCGCGCCACCGCAAGCTTGTCCGCCACTGAATAGCTGATGCCCTCGCGCTGGGCGCCGTCGCGCAATGTCGTGTCGAATACGTGGAAATCATCGGTGAGCATGTGGAGTCCTCAGGTGGTTGTTCCCGGATCCCCGGTCCGGGCTGGGGCCCGAACCGGCGACCGGGACGCGGATTAGCTGGCGGCGGCGGACGCGATCCGCTCGCCGATCTCGCTGGTCGATCCCACCGAGGCGCTGTGACTGCCACCCGGCGCGCGGCTGATGATGTCGGCCTCGACCGCAGCCTCGACCCGGGCGGCCTCGTCCGGGTGTCCGAGGTGATCGAGCATCATCGCCACCGAAAGGATCGCAGCGGTCGGATCAGCCTTGCCCTGACCGGCGATGTCGGGCGCCGAGCCGTGCACCGGCTCGAACATCGACGGGGTCAGCCGTTCGGGATTGACATTGCCGCTGGCGGCCAGTCCGATGCCACCGGAGACCGCACCGGCCAGATCGGTGATGATGTCGCCGAACAGGTTGTCGGTCACGATGACGTCGTAGCGGCCCGGATCGGTCACCAGGTAGATCATCGAGGCGTCCACGTGGTTGTAGGCGACCGTGACGTCGTCGAACTCCTCCGCCACCCGGGCCACCGTCCGGGACCACAGGTCACCGGCATTGACCAGCACATTGTTCTTGTGCACCAGGGTCAGGTGCTTGCGCGGTCGCTTGGCCGCCGCCTGGAAGGCAGCGCGGACGACCCGCTCGACGCCGAAGGCGGTGTTCACGCTGACTTCGGTGGCGATCTCGTGCGGGGTGTTCCTGCGCAGCACACCACCGTTGCCGGCGTACGGCCCCTCGGTGCCTTCCCGGTACACCACGAAGTCGATGCTCGGGTTCCCCGCCAACGGCGACGGAACCCCGGGATACAGCTTGGACGGACGCAGGTTCACGTACTGATCGAGCTCGAACCGGAGCCGCAGCAACAGCCCGCGCTCCAGCACCCCGGACGGAACCGACGGATCGCCGATGGCACCGAGCAGGATCGCGTCGTGCTGTCCGAGTTCGGCGAGTACGGAGTCCGGGAGCGCCTCGCCGGTGCGGTGCCAGAGCCCGGCACCGAGGTCGTAATGGGTCTTCTCGACGCCCGGCAGAACGGCATCGAGCACCTTGACGGCCTGTTCGATGACCTCGATCCCGATGCCGTCCCCGGGGACCACCGCCAGCTTCATCGGGCGGCGGTGCCTTCTACGTAGTCAGAGTCGGAGTCGTTGTTGACCCAGCTCATGAGGCCGCGCAACTGCCGCCCGGTCTCCTCGATCGGGTGCTGCTCGCCCTTGGCACGCAGCGCCTTGAACTCGGGTGCGCCCGCGTCCTGATCGGCGATGAACCGAGCCGCGAAGGCACCGCTCTGCACATCGGAGAGCACCGCCTTCATGTTCTCCTTGACGTGCGCGTCGATGACCCGCGGGCCCGAGACGTAATCCCCGTACTCAGCGGTGTCCGACACCGACCAGCGCTGCTTGGCGATGCCGCCCTCGTACATCAGGTCCACGATCAGCTTCAGCTCGTGCAGGCATTCGA
>JBBQFE010000064.1:0-9728 GCA_038321605.1 Mycobacteriales bacterium
GGTCGTTCGATGCGGGTGCCGAACCCCCTCGGTGACCCGGCTGCCGGGCAGGGCTGAATGCCCGAGTACGAGTCACTTCGGCAGGTCACCGGACTCGCCGGTGTGGTGCTGGCCGACAACCCGACCCCGATGACGCTCGAGGGCACCAACACCTGGTTGGTGCGCGATGATCCGGCCCGCCGCCAGGCCATCGTGATCGATCCGGGCCCCGATTCGCAGACTCACCTGTCGGCAGTGCTGGCCGCTGCCGGCACCGTCGCGCTGATCCTGCTCACCCACGGTCATCTGGACCACTCCGAGGGCGCCCGTCGCCTGCACGAACTGACCGGGGCGCCGGTGTACGCATTGGATCCGGCGCACCGCTACGGCACCTCCGGTCTGGCTGAGGGCGCGCTGCTCGGTGCGGCCGGAGTCGAGCTGCAGGTCTGGGCGACCCCCGGGCACACCTCGGATTCGCTGTGCTTCAGATTGTCCGACGCTGACGGGTCGGGCAGCGCCGTGTTCACCGGAGACACGATCCTGGGCCGGGGTACCACCGTGGTGGCGCACCCCGACGGTGTGCTGGCCGACTACCTGGACTCGTTGCACCGGCTCTCGGGTCTGAGCGGGGCGACCGTGCTGCCAGGCCACGGCCCCGAACTGGCTGACGCCGGCGCGGCCGCCAGTGCCTATCTCGCTCATCGGCGACAACGACTGGATCAGGTGCGGACGGCGGCGGAGGACCTCACCCACACCGACCCGGCAGCCCTGGCCCGCGAGGTGGTGCAGCGGGTCTACGCGGACGTGGATCGAGCGTTGTGGCCGGCCGCCGAACTGTCAGTTCGCGCCCAGCTCGCCTATCTGGAACAGCAGGGCTGAGCGCAGCGCAGCGCTCAGCGGGCGCGACGTGCCAGCCGCTCCCGGTCCAGGATGACCACGCTCTTGCCCTCGAGCCGAAGCCAGCCACGCTGAGCGAAGTCGGCCAGCGCCTTGTTCACCGTCTCGCGGGAGGCGCCGACCAGTTGGGCCAACTCCTCCTGGGTCAGGTCGTGGGTGACCCGCAGCTGGCCGCCGTCGACCGAGCCGAACCGCTGAGCCAGTTGCAGCAACTGCTTGGCGACCCGACCGGGGACGTCGACGAAGATCAGGTCGGCCAGCATGGTGTTCGTCCGGCGCAGCCTGCGCGCGACGACCCGTAGCAACTGCATGCCGATCTGCGGCCGGTCGATGACCCACTGGGTGAGTGCCGACTTGGGCAGCCGAGCCACCCGTGCGTCGGTGACGACGACTGCGGTGGCGGTCCGGGGTCCGGGGTCGAACAGCGACAACTCGCCGAACTGGTCGGCAGGTCCCATCACGGCAACCAGGTTCTCGCGGCCGTCTGAGGACTTGCGTCCGAGCTTCACCTTGCCCGACAACACGATGTAGAGGCTGTCGCCCGGCTCACCCTCGTTGAACAACGTAGTTCCGCGCGGCGCGTCGAAGATCTCGAACTGGCTGCCCAGAGCCTCCACGTCTGCCGGGTCTACGCCCTGGAACAGCCCAGCCCTGCGAAGCACCTCGTCCACGCCAGCTCCTTCATGTCGTCACGCACAAGCACATTTCTCAAGTCCTAGAGCCGGATTGTAGGGGTGCCCGGTCGTGGATGGCGTTGCCGACCCGCAACTCGGCCAATCTGGCCCACCAGCTGCCGGCCCGGCGGTCACTGCACCCGGTTGCGCCGACCTGTTCCTGGCAGCCGGATACGGGTGCGAAATCGCTTGATCGCCGAGTCGGTTCCCTCGCGGACGAACGTGTCGAGCTCGTCAGGATTGGCGTTGTCGAGAAAGTCCTCGACGTCGCGCTCCACCGCGCTGCGGGTCAGCGGCTTCTCGATGCGTTCCATGCCCAGCATGAAGGCCATCAGCAGCAACGGGAAGAGCAGAACCAAAAATCCGATCATGGTGTGGTCATTGTGCCCCATGGTGTGGCACCGGTGTCGGGGGCGCACCATAAGCTGGCAGGCGTGGCAGTGACGAAGGACGGCTCGGAGACCCCGCTTGCACTGACCCGCCGGGCCCGCCGTATCGACAAGGAACTGGCCGCGCTGTACCCGCACGCGCACTGCGAGTTGGATTTCACCTCGCCGCTCGAGCTTTCCGTCGCCACCATTCTGTCCGCCCAGTGCACGGACAAGAAGGTCAACGAGGTCACCCCCGCCTTGTTCGCTCGGTACCCCGACGCGGCCGCCTATGCAGGGGCGGTGCGCGAGGAACTCGAGGACCTGGTCCATCAGACCGGGTTCTTCCGGGCCAAGGCCAACACCCTGATCAATCTCGGTCGGCAGTTGGTGGAACGGTTCGACGGGCAGGTGCCGGCCACGCTGGCGGAACTGACCAGCCTGCCCGGTTTTGGCCGCAAGACAGCCAATGTGGTGCTGGGCAATGCCTTCGGAGTTCCCGGGATCACCGTCGACACCCACCTGCTGCGACTCTCCGAGCGGTGGCGCTGGACGACCAACACCGATCCGGTCAAGGTCGAGTTCGACATCGCCGCGCTGATCCCGCGCAAGGACTGGACGATGATGTCGCACCGGGTGATCTGGCACGGCCGGCGGCTGTGCCATGCCCGCAGGCCGGCCTGCGGCGTCTGCCCGATCGCGCGGCTGTGCCCGTCGTACGGGATCGGCGAGCTGGACCCGGTGGCTGCGGCGAAGCTGGTCAAGAGTCCGTCGCAGACGCACCCCGAGCTCACGGGATGACGGGTCCGGCCAGCGGGCCCGACCCGGTCGTGGCTCCCGCTACCCCGGTCGGAACACCAGAGTGGCTGGAACCCCTCGTCAGCGCCTGCTCGAACATCGGCGCGACTGATCTCTCGCGATTCATCCCGCCGACGGACGGCAGCGGCCGCCATTCCGCGGTGCTGATGCTGTTCGGCTCGGACACCGGGCGGGCCAACGACGCCGAGGTCCTGCTGCTGCTGCGCGCAGCGAGCATGCGCAACCACGCCGGCCAGGTCGCGTTCCCCGGTGGGGCGACCGACCGAACGGACGCCTCGGCGACGGCCACCGCACTGCGCGAGGCCGTCGAAGAGGTGGGCCTGCGCCCAGACACCGTCGACCCACTGCTCGAGCTACCCGCGATCTTCCTGCCGCCGTCGGGGTTCGTGGTGACCCCCGTGCTCGGCCACTGGCGTGAACCGCACCAGGTAGGGGTCGTCGACGAGCAAGAGGTGGCCGCGGTCCGGCGGGTGGCGCTGACCGGCCTGGTCGCACCCGCCAACCGGTTCACGGTGCGCCACCCGTCCGGCTTCTCCGGCCCGGGCTTCGCGGTGGACGATCTGTTCATCTGGGGCTTCACGGCCGGCCTGCTGGACCGGATGATCCGGTGGGCGGGCTGGGAGCAGCCGTGGGACGCCTCGATCAGCCGCCCGATCCCGGGCGTGTGACCGGCGGCGTCCGGTCGTGGCGCGGCGAACTGCCACCGCACGGGCCCGGCACACCGGCGCCGAGTACCGTCCCGGGAGTGTCTACCCGTGTGCGAGTGCCCGCTGCCGTGGCCGTCGGCGGCGCGCTCGCGGCCGTGCTGCTGCTCAGCGGGTGCCAGACCAAGTCGGCGATCAATCAGGAACCACAGACCGGTTCGACCACCGCCGCCGTGGTCAACGGCGTGCAGGACGTGGTGCTGACCACCGACCAGAAGTACCGTTTCAAGCCCTCCACCATCACCGTGCATCCCGGTAAGGTACGGATCACCCTCAAGAACATCGGAACCGGAGCGCCGCACGACTGGCAGCTGCAAGGCTTTCCCGCCGCGTACGACGTGCCGCTCGCCCAGGCGGGCCAGACCAGGTCGATCGAGTTCACCGCACCGGCCGCCGGGACGTACCAGTTCGTCTGCAGTATCCACATCAAACAGGGCCAGACGGGCACCCTCGTCGTGCTCAGCAACTGAACGGGCCCGCTCGGAGTGAAACCTGACCTGCTCGACCTGCTGCTGCTCATCGCCACCGTGGCCTATGCCGTCGGGGGCTTTCGCAACGGAGCGCTGATCGGCGGTCTGTCGTTCGCGGGCTTCTTCGGTGGCGCTGTGGTCGGCGCGCAGCTGGCCAAGCCGCTCGGCAAGTCGCTGGCCAACGGCTCCGCGCAGGTGCCGGTCGCCATCGTGTGCGTGCTGTTCTTCGCCATGCTCGGCCAGCTGATCGCGGTCTGGCTCGCGGGCCGATTGCGATCCCGGCTCACGTGGACGCCGGCGCGGGTGGTCGACAGTGCGATCGGCGCGCTCTTCTCGGTGCTGGCCGTGCTGCTGGTGGCCTGGATGGTGGCGCTGCCGATCGCGTCCTCGCCGTACCCCACGCTGGCCGGTCAGGTGCGCAGGTCGGTCGTGATCCGCGCCGTCGACAACGCGGTTCCCGACAGTGTGCGCAACCTTTACAGCTCCTTGCGGCTCTTCATTGATCGGAGCGGGTTCCCGCAGGTCCTCGGAGCCCTGCAGCCGACCCGGATCGTGGACGTGGCGCCCGCGGACCCGGCCCTGCTCAGGTCACCGGCGGTCGCCGCGTCCAAGGGGTCGGTGCTGAAGGTCAAGGGTGTGGCGCTGTCCTGCGACCGCGCCATCGAAGGCTCGTCCTTCGTCTACAGCAAGGAACATCTGCTCACCAACGCCCATGTGGTCGCGGGCACCAACGAGGTGCGGGTGCAGACCGCGACCCAGGGTTCGCTGGCGGCCAAGGTCGTACTCTTCGATCCCGCCCGGGACATCGCCGTGCTGTACGTGCCGGGGTTGAAGGCCGCACCACTCACGCTGGCCACGAAGGCAGCGGTCACCGGGCAGGACGCGATCGTGCTGGGCTACCAGCAGGACGGCCCGTTCGACGTGCGCCCGGCGCGGGTGCGCGACCGGGAGCGGATCGCCGGCCGGGACATCTACGGCCGCGTTGCGGTCGACCGTGACATCTACACCATCCGGTCCGTGGTGCGGGTCGGTAACTCCGGTGGTCCGCTGATCGCCACCGACGGTTCGGTGCTCGGAATCGTGTTCGCCTCCGCGCTGGATTCACCGGACACCGGTTTCGTGCTGACCGCCCAGGAGGCCGGCGCCGATGCGGCCAGCGGCCGAACCGCCACCACTGCGGTGGGGACCGGGCAGTGCAGCTGAGCGCGACTCGGTCCAACTGAGCGCGACTCGGTCCAACTCAGCGCGACCCAGTCCAACTGAGCGCGACTCGGTCCAACTCAGCGCGACTCAGCGCGACTCAGTCCAATCCTGCCCAGCGGATCAGTTCGGCCGATACCCGTTCGGGCGCCTCCTGCTGGGGAAAGTGCCCGACGCCCGTGAGTAACCGCCACTCGTAGTCTGCTGCGACGTGCCGGGACGAACCCTGCGCGGTCCGGGGCAGGACGCAGCCGTCGAAGTCGCCGTGCAGTTGCAGCACCGGCCGCTCGATCGGCAACTGCATGGTCAGGGCGTAGGCCCGCCCGTCCGGGCGCGGCAGCGACCGGACCGCCCACCGGAAGAACTCCAGTGAGCAGTGCGCCACCGGATGGATGCGCATGGCCTGGGCGTACAGGTGCACGGCTTCGACATAGCCGGGGGTGCCGCGCCAACGGGGGCCGGACCAGGTGTCGAACAGGCTGCGCAGGAAGGTGTCGTCGCGGGTCAGCAGGCGCTCCCCGTACCGCGGCAGCTGAAACTTGCCCAGCGCGTAGGCCGAGGCATGCCGCTGACCGCTGCGGTCGGTCAGGATCGCGGCCCGCAACCGCAACGGATGCGCCGCTCCCAGGACTGCGATCCGGCGGACCACCTCGGGGTTCTGCGCCGCGATGGTCCATGCGAGCAGCCCACCGAGGTCATTGCCGACGATCATCGCGTCCTGCTCGCCCAACGCAGCCACCAGCTGGACGATGTCGGCGGCCAGCGTGGGGGCGTCATAGCCGCGCGGCGGCTTGTCGGACCCGCCATAGCCGCGCAGATCCACCGCGACCGCCCGGAACCCAGCCGCCGACAGGTCGAGGAGTTGCTGGGCCCAGGTCCACCAGAACGTGGGCATGCCGTGCAGCAGCAGCACCAGCGGCCCGGTACCCAACTCGGCGACGTGCAGCGCGATCCCGTTGGCCCGGATGGTGCGATGGGTCCAGGGCCCCTCTATCAGGACCAGCGAGTCGTCGGGTTGGGTCACCGGGTTACTTGGTGGCCTTGCGCAGGGCCGACACGGTGTCCTTGGTGGTTGCGATCGTCTGCTGCGGAGCCTTGACCCGCTTGACCTTCCGGATGCCCAGGAACACCAGCAGCCCGGCGAGGAGCACCAGCAGCCCGAACACGATCAGGTACGCGGCCCAGCGCCAGATGTGCGCCGCGACCAGACCTTCCGCGGCGGCGATGAAGAGGAACGTCAGCGAGAAGATCAGCACCACCGCCGCACCGATGAACATGCCGGCACCCGTCCCGGCGTTCTTCACCGACGCCTTGACCTCGAGCTTGGCCAGTTCGATCTCGCCGTGCAGCAGCGTCGAGAAGCTGGTGTGCGCGTCGGCGACCAGGCTGCCGATGGAGGGCTCGGCCCGGTGGCTCGCCACATCGGCCTTTGCCGCGGTGCGCGACCGTTGGCGGTCGGCGTCGGCCGGAAGTGCCACGTCATTGCTCGGCGTACGGTTCGAACTCACTCGACTATCCCCTCGGTCTGTCAGGCGCGGTCACCCGCAGCGGCTCGGGTCCGGCCGCGCATTCAGGTGCCTATCATGCCGGACCGGGGTCGTCGGCAATTCTCGCATCGGTGACGGTGCCGGTCTCGAAGATCGCAACCAGTTCAGCATGCAGGTCCGCGTCGGCCAGCACGAGCACCTCGTCGGCCTCTCTCAGCCGGGTCTGCGCAGTGACCGGCAGCAACTGCAGGTCCCTGACGACGAAGCTCACCCAGGCATGTTCGGGCAGCCTGATCAGCTCCGCCAGCGATGCCCCGTCGGCCGGCGCACCCGCTGCGACCCGTAGCCGGTGCACGCCGTCCGGCTCGTCGCGCAGCCTGACGCCCAGGCTCCAGGGCTCCGGCTCGGTGATGCTCACCGGCAGGCGCAGCAGTCGGGTGGCGAACGGGACCAGACTGCCCTGGAGCACCACCGAGAAGGTGACGACGACGATCACGATGCCGTACAGCCTGGGGGCGTCCGGCACGTCGGCCTCGAGCAGGAAGCTGCCCAGCAGGATCGGCACCGCGCCCTTGAGGCCCGCGAACAGCACGAAGGTCAGTTCGTTGGGTCTGAGCCGGGCGCCGGCGAGGCAGAGCCAGCCCACCAGCGGCCGGATGACCAGCGCGAGTGCGGCACCGAGCACCAGCCCGGGTACCAGCACGTTGCGGTGCACCAGCTCATGCAGATCCACGGTCAGACCGAGGACCACGAACGCCACGATCTCGCCCAGGCTGGCCAGCGCGGTGTGGAAGCGCTCGATCTCGCGCTTGTAGGGAGCACGGGCGTCGCCGAGCAGGATGCCCGCGATGAACACCGCCAGGAAACCCGAGCCGTGCACCACCGACGCCAGGCCGAAGATGACCAGGACGGTGGCCAGGGTCCGCAGCGGGTAGAGCCCCTCGCTGGGCAGCGCGAACCTGCGCATAGCCCACAGCAGCACACGCCCGCCGACCACGCCGACCAGGGCGCCGATGGCCATCTGCAGCAGGAACTGGACGCCGACCCCGACGAACGCCCCGGTGCTGAGCTCGCCGGCGGCGATCAGGCTGACCATGAGCGCGATGCCGACCGGGTCGTTGGCGCCTGACTCGCCCTCGAGGATGGTGCTGCTGCGCCCCGCGATCTCACGTTGGCCCAGCACGGAGAACACCACGGCCGGGTCGGTGGGCGAGATCGCCGTCGCGACCAGCACCGCCAGGAACCAGCTGAGGCCGAAGGCGTAGTGACCGATCGCCGCGGCGGCCAGCACAGTGCCGAAGGTGCCCAGCACCCCCATCGCAACGATGGGTGCCGCCGCCGCCCGGAAGCGCCGCCAGCCGATGTGCAGGCCGCCGTCGAACAGGATCAGCACCAGGGCGATGGAGACCACCCGTTCGACCGTCCGATGCGGCGGTGCGTGCACCTGCGGGATGACCAGGGAGGCCACCGCGGCGGCGGCCAGGAAGAACGCCGGGAGCGGAACCTTGACCCGGTCGCTGAACCGGTTGGCCAGCACAGCAGCCAGACCTGAGCCCGCAGTGGCCAGAATCAGCAGCCCGAATGGTTGGGTGTCGCTCATCGTGAGACCCGAGTCTAGGGCAGCGCTGCGACCGGGCGGTCGCCGTCGGGCGGGTGGCGCTAGGGTGCGGAAATGGCCCGTTACCTGATCACCGGTGTCTCCCGCGGGATCGGACGGGCGGTGGCCGGACAGTTGATCGAGGCCGGGCACGAGGTGATCGGTCTGGTTCGAACTCCGGGCGGGCTCGCCGACCTGGCATTGACGGACCTGCTGGTCGCCGACCTGGCGGACCCGGCGACGCTGGCGACCCGACTGGGGTCGCTGCCCACCGAACTCGACGGACTGGTGCATGCCGCCGGGGTGGTACGTCCCGGTCTGCTGAACGCGACTTCCGTCGAGGACTTCCAGGTCCAGTTCACCGTGAACGTCACGGCGGTCGCTGAGCTCACCAGGTTGGCGCTGCCGGCCCTGCGTGGTCGGGGAGCCACGGTGGTGCTGCTCAATTCAGGCTCCGGGCTGAACGTCCGACCGCCGCTGTCGGTCTATGGAATCTCCAAGCACGCCCTGCGCGCCTACGCCGACGCGCTGCGGCTGGAGGAGCCGTCCGTCAGGGTGTCGACGGTCTTTCCCGGACGAACCGCCACCGACATGCAACGGGTGGTGCGCCGGGCCGAGAACGGTGACTTCCGCGAGGCGGACTACCTGCAGGTGACGACGGTCGCGGGCGTGATCTGCCAGGTGCTGAGCCTGCCCCCGGACGGTGTCATCACCGACGTCACCGTCCGCCCGGCGGCATCGGCCCGGCCGGCCGTGCCCTCGCCGGACGCCATCGACTGACGGCGCCCGGCCAGCTCAGTCCTCGGCCTTACCGGTGGACATGCCCTGCGAGATCAGGTCCATGACCGCCGAGTCGGCCAGTGTGGTGACGTCGCCGACCGCACGGTTCTCCGCGACATCGCGCAGCAGGCGACGCATGATCTTGCCCGAACGCGTCTTGGGCAACTCGGCGACGACCATGATCTGGCGGGGTTTGGCGATCGCCCCGATCTCTTTGGCCACGTGATTGCGCAGCTCGGACACCATGTCCGCCCCGCGGTCGGCTGCGTTGCCGCGCTGGATCACGACCGCGACGATGCCCTGACCGGTGGTCGCGTCGGAGGCGCCGACGACGGCGGCCTCGGCCACGGAGGGGTGCGACACCAGCGCGGACTCGACCTCGGTGGTGGAGATCCGGTGACCCGAAATGTTCATCACGTCGTCGACGCGGCCCAGCAGCCACAGGTCGCCATCGGAATCCTTCTTCGCACCGTCGCCTGCGAAGTAGTAACCCTGGTCGCGAAAACGCGACCAGTAGGTCTCGACGAAGCGGTCGTTGTCATGCCAGATGCCACGCAGCATGGACGGCCACGGCTCGGTCAGCACCAACAGGCCACCCCCGCCGTTACCGACCGGGTGCCCCTCGTCGTCGACCACATCCACCGAGATCCCCGGCAGACCGGTCATCGCCGAGCCTGGCTTGGTTGCGGTCACCCCCGGCAGCGGGCTGATCATCATCGCGCCGGTCTCGGTCTGCCACCAGGTGTCCACGAT
>JBBQFE010000065.1:0-9726 GCA_038321605.1 Mycobacteriales bacterium
CACCGTCAGCTATTCCCTGGACGCCGGAGTCGCAGCGGGCACCAGCCTGAGCAACAGCGCCACGGTGACTGGACGTAACTACGACCCGACGCCGGCCAACAACACCGGCACCGCAACGGCCACCGTGAGTGCTTCAGCAGACCTCGCCATCAGCAAGGTGCTGTCCTCGGCGGCGCTGAGCGCAGGTGAGTCGGCAAGCTACAGCGTCACGGTGTCCAACGCCGGGCCATCGGCAGCCGCCGGGCCCATCACCGTCACCGATCCGCTACCGGCCGGAACGAGCTTCGTCTCCGCCGCAGGAGCGGGCTGGACCTGTGATCCGCTACCGGCCGGCACGGTCGGTGCCACGCTGCACTGCACGCTTGCCGGACCACTCGCGGTAGGAGCCACGCCACCGGCCCTGATCGTCACCGTGGGCATCCCGTCCGGTCAAACCGCGGCGGTCACCAACACCGCCTCGGTCAGCTCGCCCACCACCGACCCGTCGCCGGCCAACAACTCCAGTTCGGTGACGAGGACCCCGGTGGTGCAGGCCGACCTGTCCATCCAGAAGCGGCACCTGACCGCGACCTTCATCGCGGGCCGGACTGCTGACTACCAGATCGACGTGCACAACGCCGGACCGTCCGATGCCGCGGCCACGGTGGTCACGGACACGCTGCCGACCGGCCTGAGCTATCGCGGCTTCAGCACAACGGACACTGCCTGGTCGTGCTCTGCGGTGGCCGCGTTGGTGACCTGCAGCTACGCAGGCACCTTCCCCGCCGGTTCCACCAGCAGCATCGCGCTGATGGTCAACCTCGCCTCGAACTTCGTGGGACCCGTGGTCAACACCGCGAGCGTGTCGAGCAGCACGACCGATCCGGTACCGGCCAACAACAGCGACAGTGACAACTCCTCGGTGGCCACCACCGCCGACCTGTCCATCGTCAAGACCGATTCCGGGACGGCCACCGCCGGCGGCCCGCTGACCTACACGCTGGCCGTGCACAACGCGGGCCCGTCCGACGTGCTCGGCAGTGTCACCGTCAGCGATGTCCTGCCGGCCGGGCTGAGCTACGGCTCCGCCACCGGAACCGGCTGGGTCTGTAGCTACGACTCCGGCCACCGCCTGCTCACCTGCACGCTGGTGACCGGACTGGTGAGCGGGGCGGACGCCGCGCCCGTCTCCGTCAGCACCACCGTGGACCCGTCCCTGGGCGCCTCGACCCTGACCAACACCGCAGGCGTCACCAGCGACACCACCGACTCGGACCTGACCAACAATTCCTCGGCGGACACGGTGCAGATCGTCACTCGGGCGGACCTCAGCCTGAGCAAGGTGCTGAGCTCGGCCTCGCCCGTGCTCGCCGGCACCGACGCAACGTTCACCCTGCAGGCGACGAACGCCGGTCCTTCTGACGCCGGCCCGGTGTCGGTGACCGACACCCTGCCTGCAAACCTCAGCTTTGTTGCTTTCACCGGTGCGGGCTGGACCTGCGGGGCCACGGGCCAACTGGTGGTCTGCACCCGTGCCACGATCGCGGCCGGCACGGACGCGCCGCCCATCGTGCTGACGACGCTGGTGTCCGCCTCGACCCCGGTCAGCCTGCCAGCCGGCACCGCGACCCTGGTCAACAACGCCGCCATCGATTCCAGTACGCCGGGCACGCAGACCAACCCCGCGCCGGTGAACGTGCCGGTGCAGGCCAAGGCTGACCTCGGCCTGGTCAAGACACCCAAGAATTCGCAGGTGCTCGCGGGCGCGATGCTCACCTGGAACCTGGCCGTGACCAATCACGGGCCGAGCGACGCGGCGGCGCCGATCACGGTCACCGACACCTTGCCGGCCGAGCAGAGCTTCGTCTCCTCGACCGGTGCCGGCTGGTCCTGCACCGGCACCCGGACGGTGACCTGCGTGCTCACCCAGCCCTTGGCGTCCGGGGCCGATGCACCGGCGCTGGCGCTGCTCGTGCAGGTGGACGCCGCTGCCGCTGCCGGCACCGAGACGAACACCGCGACCGCCACCTCCCAGACGCCTGGTGCCAGCGGCAGGGACAGCGCAGACGTGAGCGTGACCCGCAATGCCGGGCTCAGCCTCACCAAGACCCACACCGCGACGGCGACCGTCGGCTCTGATCTGCCGTTCACGCTGCGGGTGCACAACGACGGACCTTCGATAGCCGATCAGATCGTGGTCACCGATCAGCTGCCGGCCGGCCTGACCTACGTATCGTCGGCGGGAACCGGGTGGACGTGTACGACCGACGGGGTCACCTGCACGCTCACCGGCACTCTCGCGGTGGGCGCCGACAGCGCGGATCTGATCATCACCGCCACCGTCGGCGCCGCGGCCTACCCATCGGTGACCAACGTCGCCACGGTGGCCTCCACCGACCCGGCCCTGCCTGGCACCGCCACCGCGAGCGACCTCGTCACCGTGCCGCCGTCCGCCACCCTGGAGCTCACCAAGAAGCACCTGGGCGCGGTGGTGGTAGGCAAGACCGCTCGGTACGAGCTGACCCTGCGCAACGCGGGACCGACCGCGACACCCGGGCCGATCTCGATCGTCGACACGCTGCCCACCGGCCTGACCTTTCGTGCTGCCAGCGACGCCAGCTGGACCTGCGCCGCCCAGGGACAGGCGGTGACCTGCACCCAGCCAGGCCCGCTGGCAGCCGACGCGGGCAGCACACTGCAGCTGCTGGTCGACGTGGGGGCGGCTGCGTATCCGTCGGTGACCAACACCGCCACCGCCAGCGCACCAGGGTCGCCCCCGGTGACCGCGACCGACACCGCGCCCGTGACTCCGACGGTGGTGCTCGGCGTGGTCAAGACCCTGCAGTCCTACCAGGACAACGTGGCGACCTTCGCCATCACCGTCACCGACCAGGGCCCGAATGCCACGGTGACGCCGATCGTGGTCACCGACCCGCTGCCCACCGGCCTCACCTATCAAGGGGCATCGGGCCCGGGCTGGACATGTGGGGAGTCCGCCGGCACCGTGCGATGCAGCCATGCCGGCTCACTGACCGTCGGCGTGGCTGCCACCGTCACGATCAGCACCCTGGTCAACGCCGATCCCGGAACCACGATCACCAACGTCGCCACGGCCGGCGGCACGTCCATCACCGACGTCCCCCTGCCCAGCAACCCGGCAGCGGTGGTCGCCACCGCTGCCGGACACGCCGGCAACGGTCCCGGCGGCGGCCTGGCACAGACCGGGCGCAACACCATCACCCCGGCGTGGACCGCGCTGCTGCTGATCCTGGGCGGGATCGCGCTGCTGATCGGTGCTCGGCGCCGCCGCACCGACTGACAAGTCGACGGCGCGACCGTCAGGCCCGGTACGCGCCACCGGTCGCGCGGATGATGATGAGTCGAAAACGGCGAACTTGCGGAGGACCTGCCCCACCTCGCCGACGTGCTTTCCGCGGCAAGGCCACACACCGCCACGTGGGAGGACTACGAGTATCGACACCGGCCACCCGAAGGCGACGATGAGTACGAGACCTCGCGACAGGCCGCACCAAAAGCTGACAGCTTCGCCGTGGTCCTCTCAGACTTCCTCGTCATGTTCCCCACAGCCTAGAACCGACTCGCTGGCCTGAGTTCGTTAAGACCGGCGAGGTAGTCATCCTCGTCGGGCGCTACAACTGCATTGGCGGCGGGTGCGGTACGAGAAATGTCCTGGTTGACAGGCCCTTTTCTCATACCTAGTGTCCTTAGGTATGAAGGTGGTCAACGTTCGGGGTCATTTGGACATGGTGCTGTTGGAGATTCTCTCCCAGCATCCTGGTCATGGCTATGCCGTGATCGCGATGCTGCGCGAACGCACCGCGGGACGGTTGGATCTGACCGAGGGAGCGGTGTATCCGGCGCTACACCGGTTGGAGGATCTCGGGTGGTTGACCAGTGAGTGGGCGCCGGTGGCCGGGCGCCGCCGGCGGCTGTATCGGGTCAGCGAGCAGGGCCAGCTGGCGTTGCGGGCCCAGCGACACGACTGGCGGATGCTGGTCGGTGCTATCGAGTCGGTGCTCGGCCCGAAGGACGCCGCGGCGGTGAGCACGTCATGAGCGAACCAGGGGAGCAGGCCAGCCCGATCGAGGTGTATCTCGACGACCTTGTGGTGGCGGGGCGTGATGGTGACCCACGCCAGTTGCGTCACCTGTTGGCCGAGACCGAGGCTCACTTGCGCGACTCGGCTGCCGTCGCGGAGGCTTCGGGCCTGTCGGTGTGGGCGGCTGAAACCGATGCGGTAGTCCGGTTCGGCCCGGCTGATGCGGTGTGTCACGCCGATCAGGCCCGCGGTCGACCGACCTATCGTCAACTCCTCCATGAGAGTGTCTGGTCGCTCGCGTTGCTGGGTGGCGTAGGCGCCGTCGCGGTCGGTGTTAGCGGCGTGATCGCGGCGATGGTGCGCGCGGCGGCCGGTGACCGAGTGGTCGCGACCGCCGCGCCGGGGCAGGTTCTGACTGCTTCCGATTGTGCCCGGTGGCTGGCCGCTGAGCCGCACGCTGCGAGTTGCCGTGCCGCGGCGTTGTCGGACTGGGCCAACGAAACCGTCTACTACCGGATCGCGGTCGGCATCTTGGGTGGGCTGACGCTCATCGTGTTGGCGTGGTTGCGCAGCCGCCGGGGTCCGACCTTACGCAGCATGGCACTGCTACCGGCGCTCACCGTGGACACCGCGGCGTTCATCCTGTTTCTGCTAGCCGGCGCGTGGACGCTGGGTGCGGGCATCGACGCGGTCCTGATCGCCGGAGGTGACGGCTCCGGTCAGTGGTTCAGTGCCGCGCCGGTCGCACTGGGCGCCGCGGCCTGGTTCGGCTGGCGCATGCTTGAGGACCTTCGAGGGCCAGCGCAACAGGGACCGCCGCCATCTGGCCGCCGCGTCACGGCCTGACCCACAGATCCCGCAGCGAGGAGGACCGCCCGACGCACCACGCGCGGTTGCGGACGCTGATGCCGGAGGGAACCGAACAGTGCCATTCTCTGAGCGTGACTTTACCTGCGAGGTTTCTGCCCGCGCCGCGCCTGTCGGCGTGGCCGGTAGCAGTCGCGGGCGGGTTGCTGGCGGTGCTGGTTGCGACGAGCGGCAGGTATGGCTATCACCGTGACGAGTTGTACTTCATCGCAGCCGGCGGGCACCCCGCCTTCGGCTACCCCGACCAACCGCCGCTGGTCCCGCTGCTGTGCCGCGCCATGCAGCAACTCGCACCTGGCTCGCTGCTGATACTGCGGCTTCCCTCCGCGCTCGCCGCGGCCGTGACGACACTGGTCTCGGCGTTGATCGCAAGAGAACTCCGCGGCACCGCCGCGGCTCAGGTCCTGGCCGCCGGGTGCACGGCAGCGTCGGCGATCACCCTGGCCACCGGGCATTTCGTCACCACGACCACGTTCGACCTGCTCAGCACCACCGTGCTGTGCTGGCTGATCATCCGCGGCCTGACCCGACGCAGCGGCCCCAGCCTGCTCGCCGCTGGAATAACCGTAGGTATCGGCGTGCAGTTCAAGCCGCAAGTGGGGCTCGTCGCGGTGATCATGGTGGCGGCGCTGGCTATCACGGGCCCGCGGTGGCCGCTGCGATCACGGTGGCTGATCGCTGGTGCCGCGTCAGCGATCGCGTTGGGAGCGCCCTACGTGATCTGGCAGGCCATCCATGGTTGGCCGCAACTGAGCGTAGCGGCCACGATCGGCGGTTCCGCCGAAGGCGGCCGGGTCGGGTTCCTGCCGTTCCAGCTGGTGCTGGTCAGCCCGCTGCTGGCCCCGATCTGGATCGTCGCCCTACGCGCCCCGTACCGAAACGTCGCGTTGCGCCCGGTGCGGTTCTTGAGCTTCACCTACCTCACCCTCGCGGTGCTATACCTGGCCGGTGACGGTAAGGCCTACTACCTGGCCAGTCTCTACCCGGCCCTCCTCGCCGTCGGCGCCATCCCCGTTGCTGCGTGGGCTCAGCGCCGCCCCGCTGCAGCTTCCGCAAGCCGATCCGGGCCGCGCCAGCGACGCGTGACGATGCTGCTTGCCGCGGTCCTAGTGTCTGTCGGGATCAGCGGGATGGTCGCATTGCCCGTGGTGCCTGCTGCTGACCTGCGCGGCAGCGTGATCCTCGCCCTGAACCCCGACCAGGCCGAAACGGTGGGCTGGCCCGACTTCGTTCACGCCGTCGCGGCGGTGTGGGAGTCGCTGCCGCCCGATCAGCGCAGCCACGCGGTGATCGTCACCGATAACTACGGTGAGGCCGGCGCGATCGACCTGCTCGGGCGGCGTAGCGGACTGCCGCGCGCCTACAGCGGCCACGACGGTTACACCAACTGGGGTCAGCCCCCCACGACCGCGACGCTTGTCCTGCTGTTGGGTTATGGCTCTCCCGAGGCAGCGGCGCCCAGCTTCACCGGGTGCGTCACTGCCAGCCGAATCGAGAACCGGTCCGGCGTGAACAACCAAGAGCACGGACTGCCCCTGCTGTTGTGCCGACCGGCCCAACCCTGGCCGCAGCTGTGGCACACCCTGACCCACTACGGCTAGCCGAACGCCGCACCCGATACCACGCACCACACCGCGCCACGCGCTCGGGGATGCGACTCGGTTCGGTGCTCGGGCCTGCGAAGACGCTGCCGCGGCCCGTCCGCGCTGGGCATGCCTTTGCTGCGTCGCCGCAGGCCGGCGGACGAAGGTTGGCGCAGGAGCGGCATGGCGTATCCATGCGCGAGGGGCCCGAGCAAACCAAAGTCGGAACGCAGCCCCGGCTGCCGCAACGAGCGACCCGCCCGGTCGTGGTTACCTGCTCACCCGCCAGCCGCGGCTTCGCGGGCCGCGGCGAAGGGGAGCCGGTCGACGATGATCCTGAGTGGCTGATCCTGCCGTCTGCCACGGTTAAGCATTCCGCACCCGGCGCGTCCCGCACCGGGATCGAGTCAGTGTTTTACACCAGCACGGTCCTTGCCTATTTAGGTGGGCGGCGTAACAGCGTTTCGCCGTTTCATTCCTTGGCTGGGCCTCCACCACGCCTGAATAGGATTCGGCCTCGTAGGGGTGCTGTGGGGGTCATTCTGTTTGCCTGGCTGGGGTTTTCCGGGTCTCTGCTGAAGGAGGTCTGCGCGGTGCTCCGCTGAGATTGTTTGCGGCGACGTTCGCCAGCATACGAATGGTGCCACCGCGAGTGGCCCCCTCCGTCGCGGCGTTTAGCGGTTCTGGTTGAGGATAGGAACATGAACGTGGTGCGAGCGGTTCTGGGGCTGGCGGATCGGTGGCAGCGGCGTCATCCCGCTGGCGGGGTCTCGTACGGGGTGGTCAAGAAGTTCGGCGACGACAACGCCAACCTGCTCGTCGTGAGCCTTGCGTGGTATGGCTTCACCGCGATCTTTCCGTTGCTGCTGGTGGTCGTCACGGTGCTGGGATTCGTTGGGCAGAAGTCCCTGGGCACCACCGTGGTTTCGACGTTGCACAAGTTCCCCGTCGTCGGGGACAGCTTCAATCCCGCCGGCAGCCACCTGCACGGCAGCACACTCGGTCTGATCGTCGGCCTGCTCGGCCTGCTGTACGGCGCTCAGGGCGTCACCCAGACCGCGCAGCAAGCGATGGCCTCGGTCTGGGACGTGCCGGAAGTGGACCGTACCGGCTTTCTGCCGCGGCTGGGGCGCAGCTTCGCCGGTTTGGTCATCATCGGCGGCGCGTTCCTGCTCAATGCTGTGGTCACCGGCTACGCGGTGCGCCCGGGGGAGCCCTCTTTGCTGCGGGTGCCGGTGATCGTCGTCCTGCTCGTGCTCAACGTGGCGTCGTACTGGGCAAGCTTCTATGTACTGACCCCGAGAGCCATCGACAAGCGAGCCCTGCTCCCGGGTGCGGCGCTGGGCGGGGTGGCGTTCACGGCCCTTCTCACGCTCGGGACGGGGTTGATCACCCACCAGTTGAAGAATGCGTCGAACACTTACGGCACCTTCGGGTCGGTGATAGGAATCGTTACGTTCCTGCTGCTACTGGCAAAGCTGAGCCTATACGCCGCTGAGCTCAATCCGGTGCTGCGTCGCCGGCTCTATCCTCGGGCCCTGCCGATGGGGGAGATGACTGAGGCAGACCGCCGGGTGCAGGAGGCGCTCATCCACGAGCAGCAACGAAGCTCGGATGAAGTCATCGGGGTCGGCTATCCGCCCGACCCGGCCGCGCAGGCGGCGGCGGACACGAAGCAGGTCACGCCGAAGGCTTAGTCCGTCGGGCACTGAAGAAGCAGATCGGCCGGGGCCAATTGCTCGGTCATCGCAGGCTTTCTATCCTGTCAGGGCGGATCGTTCGGTAGTGGCGCGGGGATCTCGGCGATCAGGTTCGGTTTCGAAGCAAAGGTAGTTTCTGGATCGCGATGAGCAGCAGAGGTAGGTGTGGCGTGCATTGGCTGGTGGTGGCACTGAGTGTGTCCGCGGCGTTGGCGTTCGCGGTCTCAACGACGCTGAAGAAGGCCAGCGCGTCGCAGGTGCCGGGCGCGGCCGAAGCGGGTCTTCGTGGGATCGGTGGTTTCGTGCGTCGTACGGTGAGCCATCCTCTGTGGCTGGGCGGCGTGCTCGCTGATCTGGTCGGCCTGGCTCTGCAGGTCACCGCCTTGCACCTGGGTGCACTCGCCCTGGTTCAGCCGCTGTTGGTCAGTGGCTTGTTGTTCGCGTTGCTGCTACGGCACCGCCATGATTGGACCATCAGCCGCCAGGAAGTGTTCTGGTCCGCAGTGTTGGTGAGCTGCCTGGTGGCGTTTCTCGCGGTGTGCGGCTCGGTCTCCGACACCGCGCAGACAGCCGCCGCCGATCGGCTGCCCGCTGTCTTGGCCACGATCGCCGGCGTGCTGACCGCTGCGCTGTGTCTGTCGATCGCCCGCAGGGTCGTTCCTGCCGCGACCCGCGCGGCGTTGATCGGCGTGGCGGTCGGCGCTGTTTATGCCGGTACCGCCGCCCTGATAAAGGCCACGACCAACGTCCTGACTCGGCACGGGCTGTGGGCCACCCTGTTCAGCTGGCAGCTGTTCGCCGTCGTGGCACTGGGTGTCGTCGGGCTGCTTCTGACTCAGCTGGCGTTTCGAGCTGGTCCGCTGACCGCGAGCTTGCCCGCGATTTCCACTGTCGACCCGCTGCTGAGCGTGGCGATTGGTGTGCTGGTGTACGACGAGCATCTGCGGCGGGGTCCGCTCTCCGGCGCGGCCCTGCGCGCCCTGCCGCTTCGCCTGGCAGTATCGGTGATCCAATTGGGCAAGGTTGAGTCGACCGACCAACGAGACCGGGTAGCCGAACCGACCAGGTGAGATGCGACCTATGGATCACCAAGGGAGGCGGTCGTTCGCATGCAGTCACGACTCATCCGGTCCCGAAACGGCCCTGCGGCTACTGCCGCAGGTGGCTGCGCCGGCGGCAAACACTGCGGCCGAGGACACTTCCACGCCGCGCTCGGTGTCAGCCGATCCACTCAGATCGCTGAGCGGTCGCCGATCTCGCTAGCCCTGGTTCAGGATCGGCTTCGGGCTCGCGCTCGGTGCCATGCTGGCCTATCTGCTGGTCCAGGCGACCTTGCACATCCAGGGTGTGCTCGTCCTCGTTCTGCTGTCGCTGTTCGTCGCGATCAGCCTGGAGCCCGTCGTGAGCTGGCTCTCTGGTCTGGGTATGCGGCGAGGATTTTCCGTC
The DNA here is from genome assembly GCA_038321605.1 of Mycobacteriales bacterium. Taxonomy (GTDB): domain Bacteria; phylum Actinomycetota; class Actinomycetes; order Mycobacteriales; family Jatrophihabitantaceae; genus Jatrophihabitans_A. The sequence goes on from JBBQFE010000065.1 coordinate 9,636, forward strand.
GCGATCGTGGTCCTCGCTTTCGCCCTGTTACTCGGAGGGTTCCTGGCGCTGGTCATCCCGCCGGTCGCCGGGTGAAACAACAACGTTCATC
>JBBQFE010000066.1:0-9682 GCA_038321605.1 Mycobacteriales bacterium
TCAGATGCTGTGGTCGACTTTGTTGGCGGGGGCGGTAGCGGAGCTGCGGCGGTAGCGACGGTGAGTCCCTCGACGGGCGCCATCACGTCGTTCCAGGTCACCGACGGTGGAAGTGGCTACAGCTCGACCCCGGCGGTGCAAATCTCCAGCCCTGTCGCCGGTGGAACCGGCGCCAGCGCGACGGCCGCCATCTCGCGGGGGGTGACGGCAATCTCGATGACCACGCCGGGTTCTGGTTATACGCAACCCCCGTTGGTCACGATCAGTGGTGACGGATCAGGCGCGACCGCGGCACCGAACATGTCCGGCTTCGTAGGCTCGATAGAGGTCGGTCAGGCGGGCCATGGTCTGACCAATCCGGTTGTCGTGATCGAGCCGCCGGCCGATCCGACCGGCGTTCAGGCCACGGCAACTGCGACCTTGGACGGTGCCGGCGCCATCACCGCGATCGTGATCGTGAATCGTGGCAGCGGCTACACGACCGAACCCGGTGTGGTGATCACCGAAGGCACCCAGCCTGTCACCGCGGTCGCCAAGGCAATCATCACCATGGACACCATCTCAAGCATCGATGTCACCGCTACCGGCAGCGGATACACCACTGCTTCAGTCGCCATCGGCGCCCCGCCCGGAGTGGGCACCCAGGCATCGGCCACCGCGGTCATCAGTGGCGCGGTCACGGCTGTGAACGTCGTGAGCGGCGGCTCCGGCTACGTGACAGCGGGCGGCATCAAGAAGTTCGTGGATGGACTTCCCGGACTGGGCGCAACAAATCACAACGAGCTCGGCCAGTACATTCCCATCGCAGTGCCGGACACCAGCACGTACCCCGGCAGCGACTACTACGAGATCGGCGTCGTCCAGTACCGCGAGCGGATGAGTTCCAGCCTGCCCGCCGTCGGCACACTCCTGCGCGGCTACGTGCAGTTGTCCACCAGCGTCGTGCCGGGTGCGCGCGTCCAGCTGACCAACGCCAACCTCAACCCGCTCGTGTCTCCGCTGGCGATCAACCTGCCGGGCGGGCAGCCGGCACTCGGCGTCGACAACCCCCATCAGTACGGACCATTCATCCAGGCCACCAAGGACCGTCCGGTCCGCATCCTCTTCCGCGACCTGCTGCCCACCGGGGTCGCCGGTGACCTGTTCCTGCCGGTCGACACCACGGTTGGTGGATCCGGAATGGGTGGGGCGCTCGGTACTCCCTCGGCAGAGCCGAATCCCCAGAGCCCACGATGCGACAACGACCCCAAGCCGGCAGCGTGCTACACCGAGAATCGCGCGAGCCTGCACCTGCACGGTGGAATCACGCCCTGGATCAGTGACGGCACGCCCCACCAGTGGATCACCCCCGCGACCGAGAGCACCCTTTATCCCAAGGGTGTCAGCGTCAGCAACGTGCCCGACATGGCGGACCCGGGTCCCGGCGCGCAGACGTTCTTCTACACCAACCAGGACAGTGCGAGGTTGATGTTCTACCACGATCACTCAGCCGGGATCACCCGCTTGAACGTCTACGCCGGCGAGTCTGCCGGATACACGATCACCGACGACACCGAGAAGGCCCTGGTCAACTCGGGCACCATCCCGACAACCCAGATTCCCCTTATCCTGGCGGACAAGACGTTCGTTTCCGATGATGGCACCGCATCCAACAGTCAGATCGCAAGCGAGGATCCGACATGGAACGCCGCGAAGTGGGGTACCACCGGAAACCTCTGGTTCCCGCACGTGTTCATGCCCGCCCAGAATCCGAGCGCGTCGACCGGTTCCAACCCGTACGGGCGCTGGATGTACGGGCCGTGGTTCTGGCCTCCGACAGCGGGCATCGATCACCCTCCCATCGCGAACCCGTACTACAACCCGGCGTGCAACACCGACGTGACGGAGTTCTGCGAACCACCGCTCAATCCGGCTACGCCCAACGTGTCGGTAGGCATGGAGGCGTTCAACGACACCCCGACGGTGAACGGAACGGCCTATCCGACAACTACGGTCGATCCCAAGTCCTACCGGTTCAGGATCCTGAACGCCGCCGACGACCGCTACTTCGACCTGTCGCTGTACCAGGCGGATTCCACCGGAACCTCGCCCGGGACAGAGGTCGCACTCAAGTCGTCGGAGGTTCAGGCGGCATTGTCCGACCCGACCGTCGCGCCGACCCCTGACACCACCTTGAGCCCGCCCGGACCGAACATGATCGACATCGGTACCGAAGGTGGCTTTCTGCCCGCGCCCGTGGTCGTGCCGCCGCAACCGCTCACCTATGTGATGGACCCCGCGCGCTTCGACGTGGGCAACGTCGACAAGCACGCGCTGCTCATCGCACCTGCCGAGCGGCACGATGTCATCATCGACTTCTCGAAGTACGCCGGCAAGACGCTGATCCTCTACAACGATGCTCCCGCTGCCTTTCCGGCCAGGGATGCCAGGTACGACTACTACACCGGCAATCCTGATCTGCGGGACTCCGGCGGTGCGCCCAGCACCATGCCCGGCTACGGACCGAACACCCGAACGGTGATGCAGATCAAGGTGGCGGCTGCGCCCATCGCACTCCCGTTCAACCTGAGCAGGCTGCAGACTGCCTTCGCCCATCACACGAGCGCAGCCGGCAAGCCGGCCGGAGTCTTCGAGTCCTCCCAGAACCCGATCGTCGTCGGCCAAGGCGCCTACAACTCCGCCTACGGAACCAGTTTCCGGACCACCAGCCCCAACGACGGGTTCGTCCGGATCAACGACGGATCGCTGAGCTTCAAGACCCTGGCCAACGGCCCAACCGGTGCCAGCATGACCATTCCCCTGCAATTCAAGGCGATGCACGACGAGCAGGGGGCGGCGTTCGACCCGGTGTACGGACGAATGTCGAGTGAGCTGGGCGTGGAGGACCCAGCCGCGCTGACCAACGCCCAGAACGTCTATCTCTACCCGTACATCAATCCGGCAACCGAGATCTTCAAGGGGATAGAACTGCCACCGGGGGTAAGCGTGACGCCGATCTCGTCGGCCGCCGACGGAACCCAGATCTGGAAGATCACCCATAACGGCGTGGACACCCATGCGATCCACTTTCACCTCTACAACGTTCAGGTGTTGAACCGAACCGGGTGGGACGGCGTGATCAGACCACCGGATCCAACCGAACTCGGCTGGAAGGACACGGTCCGCGTCAGTCCGCTCGAGGACACGTTCGTCGCGATGCGCCCGATCATTCCGAAGCTCCCGTTCGGAGTGCCGCAGAGCGTTCGCCTGCTGGACCCGACCATGCCCGAAGGATCGACCGTAGGCTTCAATCAGGCCGGCCCTGGAGGGGCAGTCGGTGGTGTGGCGCTGAACATCGTCAACACCAAGGTGAACATGGATTGGGAATACGTCTGGCACTGCCACATGCTCAGCCATGAGGAGATGGACATGATGCGCCCGGTCATCGTGACTGTGGCGACGACGTTGCCGACGGCCCCTGTGCTCTCTCGAACAGGCACCAGCTCTGCGTTCACCTGGACCGACGGCACTCCACTTGCAGGTGGATTCGCAGACTGGGGCAGCCCGTCCAACGAGATCGGATTCCGACTCGAACGCGCGCCGGTGGTCAACGGCGTCACGGGTTCGTACACCGTCATCAGCTCGACCCTGGCGAACCACACCGGATTCACCGACACGACCGGGGTGGGCGGGCAGACATACAAGCACCGCGCCGTCGCGTACAACGCATCAGGAGACTCGATCTCGAACATTGTCACCGTGACGCCGCCGACCTTCACCCTGAGCGGCCAGATCAGGACCGTCCTCGGTGCAACGTCCGGCGCGACCGTAACCGTGTACACAGCGGCCGGGGCGAACGTCGGTAGCTCGACCACGAACAGCAGCGGGGCCTACAGCGTCGGCTCGTTGAACACGGGTTCCTACAAGCTGTACATCCAGCCGCCCTCGTCCCTGGCCGGGTTCGTGAACCAATGGTTCGGAGCATCGGGCGCGACCCAGGCCACCGCGACGGTCATAGCCGTCTCGGCCAACACCACCCAGGACGTCACGCTCTTCGGTACGCCGAGCTTCACGCTCTCGGGCACGCTGACCACCACGGGCGGACCGTCGCCCGGGGTGGTGCTCACCAGCGGACGGGTCAGCATCTACAACGCGGCGACCAGTGCATCGGTGTCGACGGTGCAGTCCAACGGAGTGGGTTTCTACACGGTCGCACTCCCCGCCGGTACCTACAAGATCTACCTCCAGCCCAATCGAACGGGGTACGCCAACCAGTGGTTCGGGGGGACGAGCATCACCAACGCCACGGTGATCACGATCAGCGGCAACAAGACGCAGAACATTCAGGTGCACGTCTAGCCCGTTGCGACGCTGCGGCGACCCTTGGCCGTCAGGCCGGGGGTCGCCCAGCAGAAGTCAGGCCGTTTGGTCCGATGAGGACGAGGTGAACGAAGATGAATGACATCAGTCGGAATCTCCGCTCAGTCAGTGTTGACGTGCCGCAGACCATTGCGATGCGGGACTCGATGGTCCGAGCACTGGCCCGTGTCACCCAAATTCGCGATCCGTATACGGCCGATCACGAGAGGAAGGTCGCCCTGCTTGCACGCCAGATCGCGCAGCGGCTCGGTCTCGCGGACTCCGAATGGGAGGTGATCGAGGTCGGAGCAAGCATTCACGACATCGGCAAGCTTGCCATTCCGGGTGAAATCTTGACGCGCCCTGGTCGCCTGTCGCCCCTCGAATTCGAGATCGTCAAGACGCACTGTCGCATCGGCCACAGCATCGTCGCTGACCTGGATCTGCCCCCTGACGTTGGCGATATCGTGTTGCACCACCACGAACGCCTCGATGGCAGCGGGTACCCCGACCAGCTCGCAGGCGATGCGATCGGCTTGCCTGCGAGGGTCGTCGCGGTTGCCGATGTCATCGACGCGATGGCCTCCCACCGCCCCTATCGGCCCGCGTTGGGAATCGTCGCTGCACGTTTGGAAATCAATCGTGGGCGCGGACAGCACTACGACCCAGCTGTGGTCGACGCCGCCCTTGCCGTGACGTCGCCGGCTGCGTGAATGCTGCTTTCCCGAGTGGCACGACTGCAGCCGCGGTGACTCGAGCGGCGGACTGCAGCAGTACCGATGGGCCGCGCTTCGGTAGCAGGATTTAGTCCTTGGTCTTGACGGGCGCTCGGTCTACCACGGGTGCCGCTTCGCAATGCTGCACTCACAGGTCTTAGATCACGAATCGGCGTGGGCCGTGGACGGGGCGGCTGACAAAGCGTCGGTCAACAACGCCACCAGCGCCTCATGCTGCACGTCGGCCGATGAGAAGACCTCTTCGTCCGAGCCGTCCAGTGCTCTCGCGGCCAGCCCCGCCTTGCTGTCGATCAGCTCGGCGATCCTGCTGTCGATGGTGTGTGCGGCGATGATGCGCCAGGCGGTGACAGGTTCGGTCTGACCGATGCGGTGACTGCGGTCGATGGCCTGCGTCTGTTCGGCATCGGTCCAGGAGAGCTCGGCCAGCACGATGTTGGAGGCAACCTGCAGATTGAGACCGACACCGGCAGCAGTCAGCGAGCAGACCGCGATCGCGACGTCCGGATCGTTGACGAAGGCGTCGATGTTGCGCTGCCTCGATGTCGGCGTCTGGTCGCCCCGGATCGAGGAGAAGCGGATGCCCTGCCTGGTGAAGGCCTCCTCTGCGGCGTCCATGACGTCGATGTGCTTGGCGAAGAAGACCACCTTGCCCGCGCTGCGAGCGAGCTGGGCTGCGTATTCGGCGGCGAGGCCGGCTTTCGCCTGACCGATGCGTCGCATCATGCTGAACACGTTCTCGCCGTCCTTGGTCGTGCTCGCACTCTTCTGCTCCGCCCTGGCGACCTTGCGCACGAGATCGTGGTCGATACCCTCCACGGGGCCGGAACGACGAGTGGCCAGCGCCGTCTCGTACCGCATCACCAGCCGGCGAGCGAGTTCGCGCTCGGCGGCCCGGATCGACCGGCCGACCTTCTCGTCGAGTTCGACGGGCAGATCGGCGGTGCGGCGGGCGGGGATGTCGGCGGCGACATCGACCTTGCGTCGCCGAACGATGCCCAGGTCGATCACGCACTTGCGGGCGGCGGAGTAGAAACCCGGGTCCGCGGGAGTCAGCCCGGTCTGCTCGAGGCGGTCCATCAGTTCGGCACGAGGTTCACTGTCGTTGATCCAGCCCAGGAACTGCCAGATCGCAAGGAAGTCCTCGATGTCGTTGATCAGCGGGGTTCCGGTGAGGGCCATCAGCAACGGGCGCGGCGTGCGGGAACGAATGCGTTCGGACAGTTCGAGGACGTGCTGGGACCGCTGGGAGCTCTTGTTCTTGATGAAGTGCGCCTCATCGATGACCATGCCGCGCAGGCCGAACTCGCCGAACCACCCCACGTGGCGGTCGAGGACCTCGTAGTTGACCACCACTATGTCGGCGTACGCATCGACGGTGTCGCCGTTGCCGTTCACCACGGTGGTCGAGCGCCTGGGCGTCCACAGTCCTGCCTCGCGTACCCAGTTGGTCTTGAGCACGCTCGGGACCACCACCAGCAGCGGGTAGGCGTTGGCAGCTTCCGCGGCGAGCAGCACCTGCGCGGTCTTGCCCAGACCCGGCTCGTCAGCGAGCAGGAAGGTCCGGTGGCCGGCCGCAGCGGCGGCGACCAGCTGCGCCTGGTGGGGCATCAGCACCCGGTCGCCGGGCACCCGGACCGGCGCCGGTGGCGGCAGGGTCATGCACGCCACTGCGCCGTCCTCGGCCCGTTCGAACGAGTTGAGGAGTGGGTTGAGCAGCTCCCAGCCGCTCAGTCGACGCGGCGCGACCGTGCGCGACCTGGCGCCGGAGAAGTCGGGGGCGAGGAACGGGTTGGACAGTCTGCGGGAAACCACCGACTGGGGTACGACCCGACGCTCGGTGCCCGCCGACGTCTTGATGGGTTCACGCGGCGGAATCTCATCGGGTGCCGGCTCGATGCCGACCGCCCGCAACATGTCCCGCTTGAGCAACCTGGCCGCGTCGGAAACGACCGCGTCCTCAGCCAGCAGCGCGAGGAGTGTGGGGTCGAGGACGGCGGTCTTGGCGAGAATCGTTGCGATCCCGTCCAGGCGCTTGAGCTGGTCGGCGCGGGCGTTCTTGGTGCCTGCCTCGCTGCCCATTGCTCGGGCGTGCTCCTCGCGCACGAGCAGTGCGATGACCTGAAACTTCGTGCGGACAGCAGGCGTCACACGGCTACCCTCGGCAGCTGCTTCGACCTCTCGCACCGTGCGCGCAAGCAGGGACATGACGTCCTCCGGGGGACGCACCCGTCGCTGCTTCGGTGACGCGGTATGGCGGGCGCCCGTCTGACGCCGACCTGGTCGAGCCACAGGCTCCTCCTTCTCCGATGCCTGCTCGGTGGCAGGCAAGAACTACGCGCACAGCTACCCGCCCCGACGTGGACCCTCGTCAGCGGACCCCGATCCGACACCATCCCGATCCGACACCAGCCCCGACACGAGCCTGGCCGGACCCACGCTCAGCCAGTCGCCGCGCGGGCCAGCTGCGGCCCGGCCGGTCGGTCTTGCAGCTCGGCCTTCAGCCGCAATCGGAGCGGGCCGAAGGCCGTAGAAACGATCGTCGCACGCCGAACCTCGTCCCACTACTTCCGGCGCTGCTGGAACCATGGTATCGCTGGTCGGCGGCCGGCCCGCGCAGCTTGGTTAGGAGCCCCCTGAGTCCCGGATCGCGGGGCTTGCGCTCGGACGTCGGCAGGAGCAGTGTTCAGGCCGCCACCGGCCGAGTCAGCTCGCCGGCGCGCTGAGGCTCGGGAAGGTTCCCTGATGGTCGAAGAGGCTGCGCCACCCGATCCGACTGCGTTGCCCGATCCAACTGCGTTGCCCGATCCGACTGCGTTGCCCGATCCGAATGTGCCGATCGAGTCTGATGTCCTGGCCGTGCAGGAGGCGCTGCAAGGTTTGCGAGCGGGACTCTCCGGACCGCAGGCACAGATCCTGGACGCCGTGATGAGCCAGGCGGCGGGCGGTGTCCAGAGCGAAGCCGCGGGGGGTATGACCGCCTCGATCATCTTCGTCGGTGGACGGTCCCAGTCGCCGATCGTCATCCGCTTCGATCCCGCCGGTCCAATCAGTCTGAACCCGCAACCCATACCGCCGGGACGAATCGGATTTCCCTGAGCCCCTTCGGCGCTCCGGCTCGTTATCGCGCCAGTACGGCGCCCCCGACGGCGCCGGCGATGTCACCGAGTTCCGCGGCAATGATCGGGCCGGCCCAGCTGTAGTTCTGCGGGCGGTCCATGCCTTGGCGCATGCTGTCGACGAAGATGTCGAGGTACTGCGCGGCACCGCCGCCGAGCACGATGCGATCGGGGCGGTAGATCGTGACGAGCGTCGCGAGACCCGCCCCCACGCGGCTGCCGTAGGTGCGGAACAGCTCCTGTGCCGCCGGGTCCTTGCCCCGGGCGTGCTCGGCGACCTCGGCCGCGCGGCCCTGGGTGAGGCGGTCGAGGGCGGTCCGCGACGCTAGTTGTTCCCAGCACGGATCGAGCCAGCAGTAGCACGGTGCCGTCGGCCCGGCGACTGCGATGTGGCCGCCTTCGGGGTGGGTGCCGTCTGCTGACCGGACCGGCCGGCCGGCCACCAGCATGGCGACCCCGATCCCGGTCCCGAGCGTGACGGTGAGCAGTGCCTGGCTTCCACTGCCGGCCCCGAGACGGTGCTCGCCGATGGCGGCGGTGACCGCGTCGTTGTCGATCACGCACGGCAGCCCCAACCGATCGGTGAGTTCAGCCGCGAGAGCGATGCCCGAGTACGCGGCGAGGGTGTCGGGATTGCGGATGATCCCGCCGGCATCGACCGGTCCGCTGGCCCCGATCCCGATAGCCGTCGGTCGCGTGTTCGCCGCGACCTCGGTGACGAGGTCGGCGAGAGCACCCACGGCGTCATGAGTGCCGGCTCGTGGCGTGGCCCGGCTGAGTTCGTGTCTGATCACGCCGGACGAGTCGAGCGCGACGAGGCGCGTTCCAGTCCCGCCCAGGTCGATGCCGATCGTCACGTCCGGGCTCTGAAGGCTCTCCGCGGTGGGCATCACAGGGTCGTGGTGATCTTGCTGCCGTACCGGAACGCTCCCGGCTCGATGCCTGCCGCCCTGGCCACCGCGACGGCCAGGTGCTGCGCGACGATGGCGCTCTGAGCGAGCAGCGGTGTCCCCGCTCGGGCCGAGGTCGGGACACTCGCCGGGGCGGAGATGTCGAGCGGCCCGACCCCGACCACGGTCGACCCGGATTCGAGCAGGTCGGCGGCAAGCTGTCGCAGCGGCTGCTGGGATGTCGGATCCTCGCCGGTGAACAGGACCGCCGTCAGACCGGGCCCGGACAGTTCGAGCGGCCCGTGCCGGAACTCGCCGCCGACGAAACCTTCGGCCGCCACTTTGGCGGCCTCCTTGGTGATCAGGCCGGCGTACAGAGCGGTCGCGGCCTGGTCGCCGAAGCCGACGAAGGCCAACCGGGCGTCGGATCGGGCTACGAATTCGGCTGCGATCCCGTCCAGCACCTCCGGACGTTCGAAGCGCTCGACGGCCTCGGCAAGTTCCTCGGTGGCGGAGGTGGCAGCACCCAGGGCAGAACCGGTGAGCGCGGCTTCGAGGTGGTCGTACGCGGTGAGCGTGTTAAGGTAGCTCTTCGTGCTCA